>NZ_JSYD01000048.1:0-61010 GCF_054824005.1 Brevundimonas sp. GN22
TACAAATTTAAATAACGCCGAGATAAATGAATCGACACCGGTTCCGCCATGGCGCTAAACCGTAGTTATATAAAAACTTCCGGCAAAAATGGGGGATGTCGGTGCTCAAAGCTAAGGCCGGTTTGGCCTTTACTGCGTGTTTGACGGCGCTGTTCCTCAACGCATGCAATAACGGCAAGGCAACGCAGATTTGCGCGCCTGAACAATCTCCAGCGGCCTTGCGCCCTGCGGCGACAGAAAAGACCGGCCCGATCACCGCCTACTGGGACGGTTCCGAGAGCATTGCGGGCTATATCGACGGTGCCAATGCCAATCTGCATCCGCTGGCTGACATTCAGCGACTGATTAACGATCACGCTCGCGACGGCAGTACCGAGATCGTCTGGAAGCGGTTCGGCGAGAAGATCGCCGCCATGCCCGCCCGCGCAGACCCGGCTGCGGCCGCCTTCTATCGCTGCGGCAAACAGGCCGATTGCGATAATCAGGAAAGCCGTCTGGACGATGTGCTCGCCCAGATTGCCGACGACCGCTCACCCGGCCTGCGGATCATTGTCAGCGACCTGTGGCTCTCGACTTCGGCCTTCAAGGGCAGCACCGAAGTCGCTATTGGCGGGCCGCTTCGACGTATTCTTTCAGGTCAGAACGGCAAGGACCAACGCTCGATCGGCGTCATCGGCATCCGCGCTCCCTATAGCGGGCCAGTCTATGAGGTGCCCAATGTCGGCACCCATCGCGGTGCCCGCGAGCGCCCTCTGTTCGTGGTCTTGGTAGGCACGCGCAAAGAGATCCTCGCCGCCTATCGATCCCTGACCCGTGCCGGCAGCCCCGCCTTCGCCGAGAACCGGATCAATTTCACCTGGTTCGGCCCTGAACCGTCGGCCGACTGGATGGGTGACCTGCCCGATGCCCGTCTGACCGGCTCTGCTATTCCAGCTCCTGTTTTCAGCACCCCAGAGACGCCGGTCCGTCAGGTGGAAGTCAGCGTAAAGGACCTTCAGGCCGGAAAGGCGGGCCTTACGGTTGCCGTTGATCCCAAGGCGCGCGTCCTGCCCGGTGCTGTATGGGAAGGCGAGCCCAACGGCTTCGCTCGCGTGTGGCGCCGCGCGTCCAAAGGCTGCGGCCCAGGCGCGTGGGAGGCCATGCCGAACCTGAACGGTACATGGCGCGTGAACACCGATGACACCGGAAAGACGACGGCCACCTTCGTCCTTGATGCTCGCGCCGCTGCAGATCTTCTGCCCGGCCACACCTATCTCATCGGTGCAAGCTACACGACACGCACGGTCAAACCTAACTCCGACGCGACGCGCTGGATGCGGGACTGGAGTGTTTCGCCCGATCAGGCCAGTGCGATCAGCGCCCGCAATCCAGCCTTCTTCCCCGCGCTAAATCTTGCCGAGCTGGCCTCCATTCTGGAGCGAAGCACGCAGGACCAGCAGCCCGAGGGAGGCCGCCCGCTGGCCACGCTCGCGCTCGTCGTCAAAACCAAATCCTAAAATCCAGAGGTTGCCGTCTTGGCCAAGTCGATATTCGCTTCGCTTCTCAAGGTCCTCGTGATCTTTGCCATTCTGGCAGGGATCGGTTGGGGTGCCATTGCCGCCACGACCAGATCGCCGGACTTCCTTGACCGCGCCCATCTGCCCACTGCGCCGACGACGGCGGCCGCGCCCGTCGCGGCCGAAGACAATCTGGGCACCATTTTGGGAGACGCCACGTCGGCCAACTCCGCTGCCCAACAACAGGCCCAGATCGACCAGTTGCGGCGTGATACCGTGAAGGGCCTCGAGACCGGTCTGTTCCGCAGCATCCTCGCGGGCTTTGTCATCGCCAGCCTTTGGGCCATCTACGCCTGCCTGCGCGCGCCTCATGTGGGCGGCGTCAATGGGATGCGTTCGGCCTCGGGCATGTGGGTGCTGGGCCTGTTCGCTACCCTGATCCTGTCGGTTCTGTTCGCTTGGCTGTGCCTGCGCACCGGCGGTGCCGCACAGGCTGTCTCGCCCTCGCGCGTCTATCCCTATGGCATCGGCGGCGTGGTCCTGACGGCACTGGCCTACCATCTGGCAACCGGCTTCGCCGCCCCGACCAAGATGCGCACGTCGGTCCCCCTCGCCACCCTGTTTGTCCCGTTGCGGAGGGCTTCGCGTTGACCATCAATATCGTCATCGGCATCGGCGGGACCGGAGCCAAGGTCGTCGAGAGCACCCTGCACCTGACCTCTGCGGGCCTCATGCCAGAACAGATGTATGTCGGTCTGGTCGATCAGGACCGCAGCAACGGTAACGTCAACCGCACGGAGCGCCTGATCCAGACCCTGATCGACGCCCGCCGTTCCTGGCGCGAGGGCAGCGGCAACCACACCTTGGGTACCAGCCCCCTTCTACGCACAGAAATTCGCAAGATTTCCGAGGTCGAGAACGTCTGGACACCGCACCCGAACGCCAACGTCACGCTGGCCCAGATCTTCGACCGCGAGTCGATGAGCGAGACCGAGCAGCGCCTGTTCGACAGCCTGTTCGCGGTCGGTAAGGGTGCCGGCGATACCGAACAGAAGATGCCACTGGATCAGGGTTATCGCGGGCGCCCCCACATCGGGGCCGCAGCCATGACCTCGCGCATCGAAACCGACGTGGATTTCTGGAAACAGCTGGTCGAGCACGTCAACTCGGCCCGCGGTTCGCGCGATGTGAACATCCTGCTGGTCGGCTCGGTCTTTGGCGGCACGGGCGCGGCGGGCTTCCCCACATTGGCCAAGCTCATCCGGCGCAAGGTTCCCGCAGGGGCCGACAATGTCCGTATCGGCGGCGTTCTGATGCTGCCCTATTTCGACTTTGCCGCCCCGCCTTCGGACGAGGTTGAGTCCGCTGACGCCAACGTTGCCCGGGCCGAGGAACTGGCCCAGCAGTCGCAAAACGCGCTCAAGTATTATGCCGATATGCTGGCCCGCGAGCCGGTATTCGACCAGATGTACATGGTCGGCTGGGATCGCCCCTTCTCGGTCGGTGACCACCACGCCGGTGCACAGGCACAGGAAAATCCGGCACTGCTGCCCGAGGTTTACGGTGCCCTTGCTGCCGCCCGCTTCTTCGAGACAGAAAACGAGCGCAGCGAAGAGAGCGAAGTCTATACGGTCGCCCGCTCGCACGCGGATACTGTGACGTGGACCGACCTGCCCTCACCGCAGGGCGACAACCACCTGCCTCTCAAGGCTCTGGGCCAGTTGTTGCGCTTTGGCGCGTCGTGGAAATATTGGGCCCCCATCGTCTCGCGCCCTCGGTCGGGCCTTAGCCGCATGATCAGCCGCGACCCGTGGTACCGCATGCAGCAGTTGAACCAGATCGACTTCCGGGCGGCTGCGCCCGAGAACGAAGTGGCTTCCTTGAACCACTATGTCGACGACCTTTTGCGCTGGGCCGCCGCTATCGAAATCCATGCCAATGCGGCCAAACTGGATTTCCGCCTGTGGAAGCTGGAGGAGATCACCCAGCGTGACGGTGACGGAAGCAATCGCTTCTCCTTGCCAGCGACGCTGCACGAGAACCAGCACGACGCTCTACTGAACCGCTTGATCATACCGGGCGAGTCCACCGGCAACCTGCCGACTTCGGCGGACCTGCTGCATCGCCTCAGCACCGAGGCCGAACCCGACAAGGGACAGCGCGGACTGGGCATTTTCGTGTCTGCCCTGCACGCCTTCTCCGACCTTCAACCCGAGTCCGCGAGCTACTGATATGGGACAACGTCAACTCACCTATGTCCTGCCCGCACTCGACATCAACGGCCCGATGGACGCCCCGAAGGCGGCGGGCAGTTGGCTGAAGATCGAGCGTCTCGATGCTCTGGCAGAGTCGCTCAAGGTCGGCGTCAAATCGGCCGACCGCGAAGGCATCAAGAGCATTCCCGACCCATGGGCCCAGCCTCTGCTGTTCGAGCGCAGCCTTCTCGACACCCGCCACCCGCTGCACGACCACACGCGTCAGCAATGGCGCGGCATCCTGACCACGCTGGCTCTGCAGGTCGAGTTCAAGAACTACTACACGCTCTCGATCGAAACCCTACCGATCGACGCAGGCTCGCGCTTCCGCCGCGTTCTGAAGGAACTTCAGCCTGCCGGCAGCCTGCACCCGCAATTACGTTGGGACGAGCAGAGCCTTATCGTCTTGCGTGAACAAGCGGGCGGCAACGCCTTTGCTTTCGATCAGGGTCGCACCATCGGCATGCTCAGCCCGTCTGTGATCGTCAGCGGCGTTCAAGGCGGACAAGATGTACGCAGCGCCTCGGTGCCGTGGATGGTCAATGGCCTGACCTGCCCCACCCGCGCATCGCTTTCTGCACGACATTTCCGCATCGTTGCCAACTATGTGAACCGTCTCGCCGCGGGTTTGCAGGGGGCGGGCGAGCTGGACAATCGCATCCGCTCAAAGCTCTTCATCGAGCTGAAGACGTTCTACGAAGACTGCGTCGCGCGCGCCAATGACGGCAGCGACCTGCGCGATCAGCCGCTGGCGCTCGACTGGCCTACCCAGTTGCATCAGGCCCTGCTGGGCACCACCAGCGCCTATGAAGCCCGCAATGTTGCCCCCGAACAGGGCGACGCCGTGCTGAGAACGACCACCAACCTGACCAAGGTGGCGCGCGGGGCTATCCTGGTCGACGAACAACTGTCGGACTCTCTGCGTCTTCCGCCCGAAGACATCCGCATCTGGGGCCAATACAGCCTCGCCGAAGCCCTCAAGCCGCACATCCTCAAGACCATCCGCGTCGAGGCCGAGGAAGCGGGCTGGCTGGTTATCACGCCCGACGATATCTTCTCCCAGGCGTTGGTTGGTTTCGATGCTTCCACCCGTATCGAGGCCCATTACGGTGACTTCACCTCGGTACTGCTGCCGCTGACGCCGCTGGCGCTTTTGTTGGTTGATCCGGCAGATTTGCCCAAGGTCGCCCAACTCCAGAAAGGTCCAAAGGAAGCCACAGCCGTTCTGCAACTCAAGCTGTCGAACGGCCAGACGCACACCGTCCGCAAGACGCTGGAAGTCCTCTCCTCGGAAACCCCGGGAGACTTGTCGTTCTGGCCGAACTTCAAGGCTCCGGGCTGGCAATGGACCTATTTCCACTTCTCGGGCAGCCCGACCTATCAAGTGCGTCCGCGCTTTGCGGTCACCGGTAATTTCATCGCCGAAGAAGTGAATGGCGAGGCGAACACCCAGGCCGATCGCGTGCGCCGTCTACGTCGCTGGTTCGAACCGGGCATTGGCCCGATCGATGCCATGTTCGGCTTTGCGCCCGATGCGCCGCGCTTCTCGGAAATCCGCACGCCGCAGCGTCGTCTGATGCAACGCGTCGGCTATTATGCGACCGAGCAATCCATCGGCGAGATGCACCATCTGACCGACGGTGCCGATGCCATCTTCTTCGCCCGCCAAAAGCCGGACGGCGAATACGACACCGTCGGCATGGCGCTGGTCCGTTTCCAGGAACCGTCGTCCGCCAGCGTGGGTGACACCACCATGGCTGTCGACTTCGGCACCACCAACACGGTCATCTACCGCCGTCGCGGCAGCACCATCGACCGGGTCGATTTCGAGGACCGCGTCCTGTTCCCCTTCGGCGTCCGCGAAAAGGAAGAAAAGCGCCGTCAGGAACTGATCGAGCTTTACACCACCTTCTTCCCACTCAAGGCGCACCAGTCGCCCTTCCCGACTGTCGTCAAACTGCGCGAGTTCAGGCCGGCCCTCCCGCCTCAACTCCAGCAAGAGGTTGATGCCGGAAAGATCGAGTCCCATGGTCTGACCGATGCGGTCTTCTTCGTGCCGAACTTCGACGGCTTCCTGAAGTGGCACTCCAAGCTGACGCCGGGCGAGAACCCGTATCTGGATTGGACCGAGCGCGGCATCCTGAAATTCCGCCTCAAATGGGGTGACACCGCCCCGATGCGCGCCATGGCCGCCCGCTTCCTGCGTCAGGTCATGATGATGACCGCCGCCGAGACTGTGGCCACCGGCGGCTCGGTCGGAGCCATCGACTGGCGCTTCTCCTATCCGCAGGCCTTCAAGCCGCGTGAGCGCGCCCAGTTGGAAAAGGAAATCGCCGCCGGTTGGCGCGAACTGTTCGGGGACACGGCTCCGCCCGTTACCCGTCCATTCCTGCACAAGGCCGAGGGTCTGGCCGCCGGTCACTACTACCTGCGCCAGAACGAACGGACGCCCGACCGCCTCATGGTCATCCTCGACATTGGCGGCGGCACCACCGACATCGCCATCTGGAAGGATGACACTCCGATCTGGCGCAACTCGGTGAAGGTGGCCGGTGGCCACTTCTTCACCTCCTATCTGGCCAACAATATCGACCTGCTGCGCGACATCGATCTAAGCGATGTGGCCGAGGGCCTCTCCAAGGCATCGAAACTCGACGAAGACGGTCGCCGCGACTTCGTCGAACTGTTCGTCAACAAGCCGAACTTCAACGACAAGTTCGCCTCCGGCTTCCGACGCCTCTCGGCTGCCCCCTTGGGAGAAGGCCTGCGTCAGGTCGCTTTCGTCGCGCTAGGCGGCATGATGTACTACGTCGGCCTTGTCCTGAAACGTCTGGTCGAAAGTCCGGATGCCCCGATCAGCGCAGACGACCTGTCACGCATGACGGTCGGTTTCGCCGGCCGCGGCTCGTCCCTCTACCAGCAGCTTTCGGCCGGTGTGCCGGATGACGAACTGGAACAGGTGCTCAAAATCGCGGTGCGTGTGGCCACCGGGAAGTCGATCAAGGGAAGCGTGTCCGCCCGCTTCCCTGGCGCGACCGAAGCCAAGCATGAAGTCGCAAAGGGCCTTCTGGTCGACGTTCCGGCTTCCAGCACCGATACCGAGCAACGCTTCGCCATCCTAGGCGAGAAAATTACCAGCCGTGGCGAGACCCATGCCGATACGGACGAACTGTTCGGCATCAAGGACCTGCCCGACTTCGACGATATCGGGCTGGAAAACCTTCAAGACCTGTTGGCCCAGTTGCGCGAAGCCATCGGCCTGTCGGTCGACATCAAGTCGCGCGGTGCATTGGACGAGCTGCGCAAACGCGCCCGCTCGCACCTTCGGACCAGCCTCGCCCTGTTGGAAGAGGATGCCTTCGAAGACCGCGATGCCCAGCCCTTCGAGCCGCCCTTCATTCTGGCCCTGCGTGAACTCATCCGGTTCATGACGCAGGAGATCGACCGTCGTGATGAAATCCTGCTGATCAAGGATGTGCGCTAATGCGAAACCGTGTCTTTAAGCCTGCCGGTCTGGCGCTGACCTTCGCTATCCTCGCGACGAGTGGCCTTGCCCACGCCGCGCCGACGACGACCGCCGCGAGCCTGCCCGATGCACCGGTCGCAACGGAGCAAGCTCAAACCGCTGCGCCTATGTCGGTAGAACAGGCACCGGCACAGATTCCGGACGAAACGGCCACTGAAGTTCAACAGCCGGACGCACTGGAACAGCCGTCGAAAATCTTGCCATGGGCGACTTTAGGTGTCGCTCTTCTGGCTCTGTTGGCCGCCATCGTCCTGGGGATCAACGCCTTCCTGACCGAGCGCAATCACAACAGGATGTTCGACGCCTATGACGAGGCATTCGACGCCAGCGCCAAACGCATCAGGGATCTCGAGGAGCGGATAAACTCGCTCGATCGATCCGTCGACTCTCACCGCAACTCGCTAAAACAGTTTCTGGAGCAGATGGAAGGGCGCACGGCTCTCCGAGATCGGGACATCTTTGCCCAACGTACACAGCCAGCACCCGCAATGGCTCCGCAACCCTCCGGTGCCAGCCCCGAAGAGGTCGAGAGCCTGTTGGTCGCCTATCGGGAAATCCTTCAAGCCCGTGACCCCGAGCCGCTGAACCGCTTCATCGAAGCCTACAAGCCGCGCAATGTCAGCGTATCCAACGAGAGCATCACGCTGTCGCAGGATGGGGACGGTTCGGTATGGCTCATTGCGCGCCCCCATTGGGGCGGCGAAGGCCTGGTGCTTCCGGGTGATTACGCCATCCGCAACTGGGCAACCACCTTCCAGCCCTCAGGCGGGTTGAGGGCCGAGAAATTGTTCGGCTCACTCTACTGGGTCGAAAAGGGCAACCTGCTGGAGATCAAGTCTCCCTGCCGCATCCACGTGTCGGAACATGGCCCGATCCGGATCGTGCAAAAGGGCACCCTACTAGGGGCATAGGCTCCACCCTATTCAGGCAGAAATACAAAAGGGCTGAACCGGATTGCGGTTCAGCCCTTTTTCTTGGTGTTCAGCGGCGCTTAGAACTTAGCGGTGAGCCATGCGCCGACGTAGGATTGATCGTCCGCCGTGCCGGTCTCCTTAAGGAAGTCACCGGCAGTCGTGTGGTTGACCACGCCGGTTACGCTCAGGTGCGGGTTAAGCACGCGGGTGACAAAGGCGGCGTTGCGCCAGCCGACATAGGACGAAGTGCCTTCAACGCCCGAACGGATCGGCATGCCCGATAGCGCATAAACGCCGTCCTCATTGCTCTGACGCCAGAGACCCGCCGTGAACAGGCCAACGGTCGTTTTCGGGTTCGGCTTGAAGGTCAGTTGCGGCTGAATGGTCACCAGGTTACTGACGCCAAAATCGGTACGCATCGAGATCGGCGGCTGGTTCAGCTGGTTATAGGTGTTCAGCTTGCCATCGGCGCGATCCTTGTCGCCCGAGGCGGCATCGATACGCACACCCAGACGCGGGGACCAAGCGTGGTTGAAGCTGTATCCGGCATTAGCCGAGACGTACCACGCCTCGATATCCAGACCGCGGAAGTCACCACGCTGGATCACGCCTTCGACGTCATAGTCCCAAGCTTGGTGACGACCATCCAGACGAACAGAGACGGTATGGCGATCATCGCGACCGGCCAGACCGGTATCGAACGCCATGCCCATGCGGTCGGTGTTGACGTACAGCAGTTCCAGCTTGGGCGCGGTAGCCCCCTCGCCCAGCTTGCGACCCGCATGGGCACCAATCAGGCGGTAGTCATGGTTGGTGCGGTTATCGAACGAGGTCTTGGCCTCGCGGATACCGTAACCGGCGAAGGCACCGCCAGACCAACCGTTGGGGTTGTCATAGATCACGCGCGCTATATCCAGCGCCACGCGCGCATTGCCGCCTTCGCGCGGTTCGAACAGGCGCATCGAGCCGATGCCGAACTCCTGTCGGCCCACGCGCAGGCGGGTCCGGCCACCGGCAAACTTGCCCTCGGTTTCAATGAAGGCCTGATGGAAGTCGGTGCGGTTTTCCTCGGTGATGGTCTCGCCGCTGTCCAGACCGTGCGAGCGGCCATCCTGCAGTTCGACAAAGACTCGCACATTGTTGTTGACGTGCAGGTCCCCCCACAGGCGCAGTCGCTGTTGCAGGTCGCCGTCGTCGTCCTGCGCGCCCCGGCCGAAACGCTCGTTGCCACGGTACTCGGCGCGCCAGCGGGCCTCGCCGCCGAGGCTCAGCCACGCATCACCGGCCACCGGGATATATTTCAGTTTCGACCACGGGGTCGTGCGGGTGGCCGGATCGGCAAAGCGGCTCCAGTCGTCCTCGACATTGAGCGGCTTGAACGCAACCGGCGCAAGCGGGGGTGCCGGGGTTTGGACCGTAACGGCAGCGGTGGCAGCCGCCGGAGTTGCGGACAGCAGCAAGGCTGCAGCCGCCGTAGTGGAAAGCAGCATGGTTTCCTCCTGAGCCCGTTGGATCGGGCTTGATGTCTTGAAGAAAAAAGGCCGCCCCCGACGGATCGGGAGCGGCAGTTGTCTCGGGGAGTTAGACTTGAGACTGAACCAAACGGGCCTCGGCGCGACGCGAGCCCCAAATGTGTGCGCCGATGATAACGGCAGCGATTACCGCCGGGATGGCCAGCGACGCCAGAATGGTGGCGAAGCTCCAGCCCAGTTGCAGCAGGGTGCCGCCGACCAGAGCGCCAGCGATACCGCCAAAGCGACCGATACCCAGCGTCCACGCCACACCCGAAGCACGGCCTTCGGTCGGATAGAATTTGGCGGCGATGGCCGGAACTGTGGCTTGTGCACCCGAGAGCAGGAAGCCGAGAACCAGAATGCCGGTGGCCAGCAGGCCGATATTGCCCAACCAGTGCGAGAAGATGAAGATCATCACACCCGCGACAAGATAGGTGATCGACACCACGCCATCGTGGCGCAGACGGTCAACCAGCCATGCCACGCCGAACGCGCCGACAGTGCCGCCGATATCGAACAGGGCGGCAAGGAAGCCCGCACGCTGGATGGATTCACCCGAAAGGGTCACCAGCGTTGGCAGCCAGCTACGCAGCAGGAAGATAACCAGCAGGCCGAAGAAATAGGTCGCCCACAGCGCCATGGTGCCCGCGATCAGGTCGCGGCGGAACAACATGCGGGTGCCGCCTTTTCCGGTGGGGCTTTCAGCAGCTGAGTTCACAAACTCTGCGTCCTGAGCAATCGGGCCGCGACGCTCGATGCGTTGCAGAATCTTGCGGATCGTTTCGGTCGCCTGAACCTTTTTAACAGTCAGATACTTTAGCGATTCCGGCAGCAGGAAGATCATGGCGACGGCCAAGACCAGCGGTGCAAGACCCCCTGCGATAAAGGCGCTCTGCCAGCCGAAGGCCGGAACCATGAAGCCACCCAGCAGGCCACCGCCCGCCGAACCGAGCGTAAAGCCCGAGAACAGCACGGCCACCATCACCGAACGACGACGGTTCGGAGCGTATTCCGCCATCAGCGTGGCGGCGTTGGACATGGCGGCACCAAGGCCCAGACCGGTCACAAGACGCATCCAAGTCAGCATCGGGATGGAGGTGGCGAAGGCCGAGATCAGGGTAAAAATGCCGAAGACCAGCACCGAGGCGATCAGGACACCGCGGCGGCCGAAACGGTCAGCCAGCGGACCGGCGGCCAGAGCACCGAAGGCCACGCCGAACAGCACAGAGGCCAGAACCGGCTTCATGGCGGCGGGCTCGAAACCCCATTCCTTGGACAGGACGGGTGCAACGAAGGCTGCGACTGCTGTGTCGTAGCCATCGAGGAACATGATCAGGAAACAGATAGCCAGAACGACCCATTGGACAGGTGCGATCTTGTTGTTGTCGAGTACGTCTTGGACGTCGACTTTTTGCAATGTCGTCACGACATTGACCTCCCATGAGATTGTTTATGGTGCGACCGCTCTGTCGGCGGTCGTTTAGTCCCCGACGACCGGTGCACTTAAGACACCGCTCGCCCCCCTTTTCGGTCCCTAGAGCGCCCCTGCTTCCGGATCACCGGCGGTGAGGTATTCCCACATCCGCTCGAAAATCCTTCCGGCGTCGGTCGCGCGCTTGGCGCATTCCTCGACCGAGGCGACGGGTCCCTCACCGCCGCACGAGCGGACAATCAGCTCAATGCGGGCGGCGTCTTCGAGATACCAGGTCAGGCCAACGGCCTTTTCCAGAGTTTCAGCGGCGACCACAGCACCGTTCCCGCGCATGACAATGGCCGAAGCCTTGCCCATCTGCGCGACCAGCTGCCGGGCCTGTTGATCCGAGCGTAGAAGCTGGATGTCGTCCCACAGCGGCGGCTGCGGCGCGAAATAGGTGCCAAAGCCGTGACGCGGCAGCGGAGTCGCCCCCAGCGTCGCCAGCGCCATCACCGATGGCGGCATGGTGCGGCACACCCCGCCGATTTCCGGACGGTTGGCATAGATCTGCTGGTGGATACGGACTTCGCCCAGAACGCCTTCGGGCAGTTCACCGCGAACAGGGACAACCGTGCCCACCTCGCCTATACCGACCAGACCCATCGGGCGCGCGGCACAGACAAGGAAGTGGTCCTCGTCCAGACGGGCGCTGCAGTGGCCATAGGCATGGGCCAGATTGGCGCGCCCAATAGCCCGTGCCGCCATGCGGACGAGGACTTCGCTCTTTTCAGAAACGACCATCACTTGAACTCGGCGATGTCGGGCTTGGCACCCCACATGCAAAAGCCTTCCGGCACTGCGGGGAACTGGCGCGGACGATGGTTTTCTTCGTCGGTGATGTGTGAAACGCCGGTGGAGTATTCGTACACCATGCCGTCCGGCCCCTCGAAATAGAGGAACATCGCGCCCGAGGTCGGGTGACGGCCCGGACCGAACTGGATGCGGATCTGGCGCTCCTGCAGGAAGTACCAGGAGCGCATGATGTCATCGATGCTGGCGACCTGGTGATTGATGTGCTGGATGCCCTTACGCTGGGTCGGGAACAGCGCGATCTTGTGGTGCACTTCGTCGATGCGCAGGAGCGGCGAGTTGCCAATGTAGTCGCTGACGCGAGCGTTGAAGATGTTAGTCCAGAAGACTTCGTCGCGGGCCGGATTGCTGCTGCACAGACCGACGTGGCTGAAGCCAGTGATCCCAGCATCGCGCGACGGGAAGTAGCGCCAGCCGCTCACTTCGGGACGGACGACCAGTTCGACCTTGTTGCCGTTCGGATCGTACAGCGACGCCAGACCTTTGACGCGGCGGCGTTCCATGTCATCGGCCGAGCCCAGGGTCACAATGTGACCGGCCTCTTCGAGAGCGGCACAAGCCTTGTCAAGGGCCGACTGGGTGGCGACTTCGAACGCGACAGTGTGGTCGGTCGGATCGCCTTCAAAATAGCACAGGGTATGTTCGCGGTTGTCCGAGCGGAAATAGACCGCGCCCGCTTCGCGTCGACCGACCTGAAGGCCGAGGATACCGGTAGCGTAACGCTCGGCTTCCGCCAGATCACGCGTGCCTAGACGGACATAGGTGATGTCTTCGAGATCGATCATAGTCCTGTTTACTCCCCACTAGAACGCCGACTGTTTTCAGTCTTGCGCCGGTTGTCCCTTCGGCACGCCACCCACGGACCAGTGGAAGGCAGGAACCTCGTTGATGATGACGCGCACGGACTCGAGCGGCGCATCCAGTGTGCGCGACAGGGCCTCGGCCACTTCGCGCATCGCAGCAGCCCGCTTTTCAGCGGGACGGCCTTCGATGATGGTGATTTGGGCGACGGGCACCGATCAGTCCTTCACGAACACGTCGACGCGGCCCAGCCCTTGCGTGTCGAGGCGCACATGGCGCTTGCCCGCCAGAGCCACAGCGGCGGTTGCGCCACCGGCCAGAACGATGTCACCGGCCTGCAGCGGCTCGCCTGCGTCGGCAGCGACGCGGGCAGCGGCGACCAGCGAACGCCACGGATTGCCGAGGATCGCTGCGGTCGAGCCGATTTCAGCCGGTTGGCCGTCCACAGTCATGACCATGCCGAGGTTCGACACGTCGGTGTCCGGCGAAGCCCAGTCGCCGATGACAAAGCCCGACGAGGAAGAATTGTCGGCGACCACATCGGTCAGGGAGAACTTGAAGTTCTCGTAGCGGCTGTCGATGATCTCGATGGCCGGAGCCAGCGCTTCCACAGCAGCACGCGCTTCCATCAGCGAAACATTGCGCGGCAGCGGCCTGTTCAGCAGGAAAGCGATTTCCGGCTCGACGCGGGCGTGGACGTATTTGGCGCGGCTGACCTCGCCATTTTCTTCCACACGCATGGCGTCGGTCAGGCGACCCCAGATCATGTCGTGGACGCCCATCTGCACCATCTTGGCGCGGCTGGTGAAGCCCATCTTGATACCGACGCGCTTCTCGCCGCGCTGATAGCGCAGGCCTAGCGACATCTTCTGGACGATATAGGCATCTTCCAGCGACAGCGGCTCGGTCAGCTGCGGCGTCGCGGCCGCGGTGCGGGCCGCATTGTCCAGACGGGTGGCGATAGCACCGAGGTCGATCAGGTTCTCTTCAGTCACTTCTGGGCTCCCGAGTTGAAGGAAGCGCGGACGGTGCCGACGCCGTTGATGCGGGCTTCATAGGTGTGGCCCGGCTTGACGTTGACCATCGGGCCAAGCGCGCCCGACAGGACCACGTCACCGGCGCGCAGCGGCTGGCCCAGTTCGACCATGCGGCGGGCGAGCCAGCGCAGGGCGTTCAGCGGGTGGCCCATGCAGGCCGCACCGGCACCGAACGACACCGGATCGCCATTGGCTTCCATCACCATACCGGAAAGCGTCAGGTCGGTTTCACCCAGCAGGCGCGGGGTGGCACCCAGCACGAACAGACCGGCCGAGGCGTTGTCGGCGATGGTGTCGACGATGCTGATCTTCCAGTCGGCCACGCGGCTGTCGGCGACTTCCAGCGCCGGAACCATGTAGTCGATCGAGGAGATGACCTCGTGCAGCGCGGGCTGCTCATAGGTCAGGTCCATGCCCAGAACGAAGGCCACTTCGGCCTCGATCTTGGGAGCGACCAGGGTTTCGAGGGCGATCAGTTCGCCCTCGTCACGGTTCATGTCGGCGAACAGCACGCCATAGTCCGGTTCGGACACACCCAGCTGGGTCTGAACGGCACGCGAGGTCAGGCCGATCTTGCGGCCGACGATGCGGCGGCCATCGGCCAGATCCATGGCGGTGACGGCGTCCTGAACGGCATAGGCCGAGGCGATATCGCCCAGACGGTCTTTCACCGGACCGATCGACGTGGCGTCGATGCGGGCTTGGCGAAGTTCTTCAGCGCAGGCCTTGATCACGGCTTCAGAGCTTGATGCAGACATTACGCAGCTCCGTGTAGAATTCGAGAGAGTGGACGCCGCCTTCGCGGCCGATGCCCGAGCGCTTGGAGCCACCGAACGGGGCGCGCAGGTCACGCAGGAACCATGCGTTGACCCAGTTGGTGCCGGCTTCCAGTTGCGAGGCCACGCGGTGGGCGCGCGACACGTCGTTGGTCCAGGTCATCGAGGCCAGGCCGTACGGCGAGTTGTTGGCCAGAGCGACGGCTTCTTCCTCGTCGTCAAACGGACGGATGTGGGCGCACGGGCCAAAGATTTCTTCGGTCACGCACTTGGCGTCGTCGGCAAGGCCCGTCCACAGGGTCGGCTGGATCCACGAACCACCGGCCAGAGCCTCGTCCATGTCCGGAATGCCGCCACCGGTGATGGTCTCGGCACCCTGCTGACGGGCGGCTTCATAGTAGGACAGCACCTTGTTGCGGTGCTCTTGGCTGATGAGCGGGCCAAGCGTGGTCGACTTGTCCCACGGATCGCCAACCTTCAGGTCTTCGGCCTTGGCCTTCAGACCTGCGACGAACTGGTCGAAGATTGGGCGCTGCACGTACAGGCGCTCGGTCTGCAGGCAGACCTGACCGGCATTGGCGAAGACCGAACGGGCGGTCGTCTCAATGGCGGCTTCGATGTTGCAGTCAGCGAAGATCAGGCCGGCGTTCTTGCCGCCCAGTTCGAACGACACCGGACGCACGCCGCGGGCGGCAGCGCGCATGATGGCCTCACCCGTGCCGGTTTCGCCGGTGAAGGTCACACCGTCGACATCGGGGTGGTTGGTCAGGAACTCGCCGGTCGAGGCACCGCCGAAGCCGTTGACGACGTTGTACACGCCATCCGGCACGCCGGCGTCGCGCATAACTTCGCCCAGCAGCAGGGCCGTGCTCGGGGTTTCTTCCGACGGCTTCACAACCACGGTGTTTCCGCAGGCCAGAGCCGGCGCGACCTTCCACGTCATCAGCAGCAGCGGAAGGTTCCACGGGCAGACCACTGCGATGACGCCCAGCGGAGCGCGGATCGAATAGTTGATCGCCTTGCCACCATCGGGGGTGGTCATGGTGGTGCTTTCGTTGGCGTGCTTCATCACGTCGGCAAAGACGCGGAAGTTGGCCGCACCACGCGGAATATCGAGGTGCGAGGCCAGCGAGACCGGCTTGCCGGTGTCGCGCATTTCAGCAGCGAGGAAGTCGTCGAAACGGGCTTCGATACCGGCGGCGACGCGGCGCATGATCTCTGCGCGCTGGTCGTCGGACATCAGACGCCATTGGCCGCGGCCAGCCTTGCGGGCGGCCTGAACGGCACGATCGACCATCACCTCGTCGGCAACTTCGATCTGGGCGATGACCTCGCCTGTGGCGGGGTTGATGTTGTCATAGACAGCCGCGTCGGTGGCTTCGACATACTGGCCGTCGATGAAGGCGATGCCGCGAGAATACGCCGCGCCAGCGCCGAAGGGGGAAAGCTTACTGGTCATAGTTACTGGCTCACGTTCTGGGATTGGAGCTTCGCCTTGGCAAGATCGAGCGCGACATCGACGATCATATCTTCTTGACCACCGACCATGCGGCGGCGGCCCAGTTCGATCAGGATGGCGCGGGTATCGAGGCCGTACTCTTCGGCAGCACGCTCGGCGTGACGCAGGAAGGACGAATAGACACCGGCATAGCCGAGGCTGAGGGTTTCGCGGTCAACGCGGACCGGACGGTCCTGAAGCGGACGCACCAGTTCTTCGGCGGCGTCCATCAGGGCGAACAGATCGCAGCCGTGGTCCCAACCATACTGGTCGGCAGCCGCGATGAAGACTTCGAGCGGCGCGTTACCGGCCCCTGCCCCCATGCCCGTCAGGCTGGCGTCAACGCGGGTCGCACCATGCTGGACAGCAGCGATGGAGTTGGCGACGCCCAGCGACAGGTTGTGGTGGGCGTGAACGCCGCGCTCGGTTTCCGGCTTCAGCACGCGGTCATAGGCGTCCAGACGGGCGGCGATGTCGTCCATGGTCATGGCACCACCGGAGTCGGTGACATAGACGCAATTCGCGCCATAGGACTCCATCAGCAGAGCCTGCTGGGCCAGACCTTCCGGCGAGTTCATGTGGCTCATCATCAGGAAGCCCGACACATCCATGCCCAGCTCGCGGGCATATTCGATGTGCTGCTTGGAGACGTCGGCCTCGGTGCAGTGGGTGGCCACACGCACCGAACGCACGCCCAGATCATAGGCCTGCTTCAGGTCGTGGATGGTGCCGATGCCCGGCAGCAGCAGGGTCGTCAGAACCGACTTGGTCATGACCTCGGCAGCGGCCTCGATCCATTCCCAGTCGGTATGCGCCCCAAAGCCATAGTTGAACGACGAGCCCGACAGGCCGTCGCCGTGGGCGACTTCGATGGCGTGAACACCGGCGGCGTCCAGCGCCTTGGCGATCTTTTGGACGTGGTCCAGACCATACTGGTGACGGATGGCGTGCATGCCGTCGCGCAGGGTCACGTCTTGAATATAAAGCTTCTTGGTCATGTCCGGGCTCAGGCTGCGGCCTTGGCGGCGCGCTTTTCGACGATGCGCTCGGCGGTACGCAGCGCAGCGGAAGTCATGATGTCGAGATTACCGGCGTAGGACGGCAGGTAGTGGGCGGCACCCTCGACCTCGAGGAAGACGGTGACCTTCAGGCCCGAGGCCATCTCGTCACTGTTCGGCACGCGGATCGGCGCATCGGCCGGAATGGTGTCGAACTGCACCTTTTGCTTCAGGCGATAGCCCGGAACATAGGACTGCACTTCCTTCACCATCTCCTCGATCGAGGCTTCGATGGCGGCGGTGTCTGCCGGGTCAGCAAGGCAATAGACGGTGTCGCGCATGATCAGCGGCGGCTCGGCCGGATTCAGGACGATAATCGCCTTGCCCTGCTCGGCACCACCGACCTGCACGATGGCGGCGCTGGTCGTCTCGGTGAACTCGTCGATATTTGCGCGGGTGCCCGGACCTGCCGAGCGCGACGAGATCGAAGCGACGATCTCGGCATAGCGAACGCGGGTGATACGGCTGACAGCGGCCACCATCGGAATGGTCGCCTGACCACCGCAGGTCACCATGTTCAGGTTCTGCTGGTCGAGGTTGGCCTCGCCATTCACCGGCGGCACCACATAGGGGCCGATGGCGGCGGGGGTCAGGTCGATCACGGTCTTGCCGTGCGACTTGAGGATGTCGTTGTGGCGCTTGTGTGCGCCGGCCGAGGTCGCATCGAAAACGATTTCGATGTCCTTGAAGCCTTCCATGGCCACGAGGCCGTCGATACCGCCAGCGGTGATCGGAACGCCCATGCGCTCGGCGCGCTTCAGGCCGTCCGATTCAGGATCGATGCCGACGAAGGCCCCCATTTCCAGAGTCTTGGACAGGCGCAGGATCTTGATCATCAGATCCGTGCCGATATTGCCCGAGCCGATGATGGCTACGCGGGTACGAGGTGAACTCACGCCCTCTTCCTCCCAAGAGTATTGACGTTTTGGCCAAAGCCCGCTTGGACAGAGCACAAATCGTCTGCGGTTTCTTATTTTGTCGATAAAACTGTAAATCCTCGATTTTAACTGTCAACCCCGATAAGAAAGACGTTCATCGATGAGCGCCTCGCAAACCGTAGAGCTGACCGACACCGAGAGAGCGTTCACCGCTCTCAAAAGGGCCATCCTGCACGGCGACCACGCACCCGGTGAAAAGCTGAAAATGGAAGACCTCAAGGGCCGCTACGGCCTTGGTGCCAGCCCTTTGCGAGAAGCTCTGGCGCGCCTGACCAGCGAGCGTCTGGTGGCCTTCAACGGCGGTCGTGGTTTCCGCGTGACCGGCGTTTCTGTGGAGGATTTGCAGGAGATCGCAGTTGTTCGAAAATTGCTCGAAGGGGCCGCGCTGCGCGACTCGATCACCAAGGGTGGTGACGAATGGGAGGCGGGAATCGTTGCGGCCTTCCACCGTCTCGGCATGGCGGAAAAGCGCGTTCTCGAAGACCGCAGCGCCATGGACGAATGCGAGGCACGCAACCGCGAATTCCATCAGGCCTTGATGGGTGCTGCCGGGTCCGAGCGGCTAATCCAACTGGCCGAAGACATGTACGACCAGCATGAGCGTTATCGTCGCCTGTCGCGTCTCGAACGCAGTCCCAGCCGCAACGTGCACGATGAACACAGGGCGATTATGGACGCCGCGTTGGAGCGCAATGCCGAACTCGCCGCCTCGCTGAACGACGAGCATATCGACAAGACCACCGAGAGGGTCAGCCTGATGATCGCCCAGATGGCCTGAGAGGAAAAAGCCGCAGGGCCGGACACGCTACGGCTTTGCATGTTTGAGGCCGCATAGTGGTCGAGGCGCTCATTCCAGTGGAGAAGATGACCCGACCCGACTGAGCCTCTCAGGGATAAGAAAAGCCCGCCTGACGATCGATCAGGCGGGCTTTTCGGCTTTAGAAGCTGATGCTCAGGCGGGCATTAAAGCCATGGTCCTGAGCATTGCCGGACAGTTGGCCACTGTAGGACAGATCAAAGCGGGTGCGGTCGCTGAAATGTACGTCCATGCCCGCTTCGATAAGGGCGCTGTCCTCGGCGATTGCACCACCGGCGATGGTGAAGGCGTCACCCTTGGAGAAGGCCTGACGGTTCAGGGGCGCGAGATCGCCCGAGGCATGACGCCACGCCGCCGAAGCCCGCAGCGAGGTTGCGGAGCCCCCCAGAACCACCTGCTGGACACCGCGCAGACCGGTAAAGGTCACCGCCGTCTGCGCCTCATCGATCACCAGCGCTGTCGCATTGCCGTTCTCCGTCACCTCATCGGTATCGGTGCGGACGTGCGCGACGTTGGCAAAGGCCTGTAGCTGGGCCTTCTGCCCAGACACCAACGCATAGTCGGCCTCGGCGAATGCCTGTCGGGTCTCGGCGCTGTATTCGGCGCGGTTGTAGTCCGTCAGACCGCTGATGATCACCGAGCGGCGAGTGTCCACATCGTGCCAGGACTGAGCCAAGGCCGCGCGAACGTCCAACTTGCCCCACGCTGTCCCGGCATAGAGGCCCAGCGTCTGGGTGCTGGTCGTTGCCTTTTGACGCTCCACCTGCATTTCGGCATCGCCAAACCCGCCCATAGCGCCAACGCGCCATTGGCCAAGTGCAACATCACCGCCGACCATCATGCCGGCCTGCTGACGGTCCAGTTGACCGGTCGCGCCGTGGTTGTCGAACGAACCCCAGGAGCCAAACGCCTGCGTCCAGAATGCCAGACCGGAATGGTCCGCATCCACAGCAAGCTGCTCGCCACCGGCTCCATAGGCCACAGTCGTTGTGGGGCCACCACGGCCGGAGGCGGAGCGGAGACGGCTGTTGGCCGCGTCACGCACCACACGGCTGTCTTCGATCACAGCCGTGCGGGTCGAGGCATGCATCTCGCCGGTCAGTTCATCGAAGCTGGCACGGATATCATCCGGCGCGTCCGCCATCTCGACGATGGCGTCAAACACAGCATGTCCGGCATCGAAGCCGATGCTTTCAATGGCGTTGGCCAGCGAGGTCTGGTTGCCGGTGCGTGCCAGAGCCGCGAAATCGCGGTCGTTACGCAACAGTTCCATCGCCACCGTCCCCGCGCTGTAGTCATAGATCAGCTTGGGATTGAGGAAGGCGAAGTCCGACGTTACCGAGCCAAACTCGCCCGTCAGCGTCCCTGCGTTCAGGATGGTGTAGGTCGAGCGCAGGCTAGTTCCCCGTCGCGCCGATGTGCGCCACGGTGCCGCCGTTCAGGACAGCCTTGCCCGAAACCGCCACGCGGTCGGCACCCACGCCCAGCGGATCCACTTCAACCTCGAAGCGGGCACCGTTCTCGAAGACCAGATCGCCAGCGATGCTCAGCGTTCCAATAGAGTTGCCCGGAGCCAGAACGGCACCCGATGCAATCGTCACGCGTGAACCCACGCCCGAGCCGATCCAGCCCGAACCACCGAGGGTCGCGCCATTGCCGACGTTAATCGAGCCGCCCAGCAAGCCACCCGTCGCATTACCGACCAGCAGCGTGCCGCCGTTGACGCTGATGGTGCCAGCGAAGGCTGCACTGTTGGCGGTCAGCAGGCGCGTGCCGTCGCCCTCGAACATCACCTGCCCCGTGCCACTCAGCACACTGGCATAGGTGACATTGCCGCTGTCGGTCAGGTTCAGAACCGTGTTCGCACCCCGAGCGCCACATTGCCACCCAACGAAGCGCGCGAGCCATTCACACGCCCCGCTTCGATGATGGTGCCTGCATAGGCATTCGTTCTCGTAAGCGAGAGCGTGCCCGCACCGCGCTTATACAGAGCGCCCGTACCGGTGAGTGACGACGACACCGTCAGGGTATGGTCGGCATCAGCGATATCAATCGTGCCGCCATTTTCGCCCAACAGCACATCACGGGTCAGGGTGCCAAAGGCGGTGCCGGTGAACTGTAGCCCGCCACCGTTCAGCGAAATGCCTGTTCCGGCCTTACCCAGATTGGCGTCGCGCGATACCGAAACGAGACCGCCCTGGACCGAGGTCCCGCCCTCGTAGGTGTTGTCACCCGCCAGATAGAGGGTGCCACCTTGGGTCTTGTTGAGAGCCCCCGTGCCACTGATGGCCGTGTCGATGCGGGCGCTATTGGCCAACACGCGGATTTCAAAACCTTCAGCATCGGTGACCAGCGAACCGGTTCCCGTCAGGCGATAGCCCTCGTCCCCAAACTGGATACCGGTAAAGGCCTGTGCGCCCTCGACCGTCACAACACCGCCGCTGAACTGGCCGGGCAGGTTGCGGAAGATGGCCACTTCGCCGTTCCAGTTATCAGCCAGCGCGCCGTCCGCGTTCAACCATTGCTTGTTCGAAGCGTTCCATAGGCCATCACCACCCTGCCAATGCTGCAAGGTGCGATCGCCCATAGACCCGATGAACAGATCGACATAGCCGCTGCCCATCAGCAGTTCGTACACGTCCGCACCGGCAATGACGGGTTTGGTGCCGATGGTGATGCCGTTGTTCCTCAACGTGCCGGAATAGTCCATCAGGCGGTAATAGCCGAAGCCCGCCACACCGTCGGAAGAACGCGAACTCTGCAACAGGTTCAACGTCCCCGCCAGCGTCAGATCACCAGCCACGCTGAGACGATCATTGATACCGCCTAAGCCCTGGCTAGCCGAGGCTTCGCCAAGATCGAAGTTCACGTTCGAACCTGCGCCCAGAACCAGATTGCCTCTGATGTACAGCCCGCCCGTCCCATAGCCTGGATTCAGATTTCCAAAGACTTGAACTGTCGAGTTGCCTGAACCGATGGTGCCCGTTCCGCCGAGGGTGGTGCCGCCATAAGCCAGTACTGACCCACCGATCTCACCGCCATCCAGCAGAAGCGAACCGCCTTCCAGATTCACTCGCCCCGTGAACCCGTCGCTGTTGCCAGTCAGAACTCGGTTGGCCGATCGTCCAAAATACAAGTTGCCGGAACCGCTAAATGTACGATCTGTCGAGAAATCAACCGCATCGTCCATTCTTACAACGGTATTGGCTGCCAAGGACACGTTACCGCGGATCGTAGTCGATGTGCCGATAACGGAGCCCTCTTCAACGAAGAGATTTCTATAGCCTGCGCCTGCGTCAAATCTCAGTTGACCGTAGCCGCGCTTATAAAGATCGCCGGTTCCGCCAACATACGAACGCAGGGTGAACCCGTTATCGTTATGAATGGTCCCGCCATTCTCGCCTATTGTCACTAAGCGAGCGGTTCGAGTGTAATTCGTGCCTTCAATGCGCAGCGTGCCGCCATTCAGGGTGATGCCGTTAGCAAGATTATCAATCGAGCCAAGGTTCGCGTCTGCACTGACCTGTAGCGTGCCGCCTGCGACGTAAGTACCACCCTTATAGGTATTCTGGTTCAACAGAACCAGGGTCCCGCCCTGTGTCTTCCAAAGGCTACCGGTACCAGTAATCTCGGTTTCGATCGTAGCCGTTCCGCCAAGGATACGGATTTCCGCATTACCGGTTGCCGACAGCGCGCCGTACGCGCCCGTGAGAGTATAACCATCGTCCACAAACTGCAGACCACGGAAGGCTTGGGTGCCATCAACCGTGATGGTGTTACCCGAGGTTACGCCCGGCGCATGCGGAAAACCGCAACGCCGCTCCCCCAAGTACTAAACGCATCGCCACCATCGCCGACCCAAAACTGGCTCGACGCCGTCCACACCCCGTTGCCGCCTCGCCAGAGCTGCAGGCCGACATCGCCGGGGCTGTAGGTGTAGAAGTCAATCGCGCCGTCCGAGTTGGTGAGGATCCTGCTCGTCGCATTGGGATCCGACACGCCGGTCCGGTCCTCCAACGACCGCCCCATCTCGGTGAGGTTTCCGCCAAATCTTATCAGGCGGAAGTAGCCGGAACCGAACAGGCCATCGTTGGCATCAGCGGACTTCTGGACCACCAGAGTTCCGCCCAAATAAAGATCACGCGTGACGATGAGCTGATCGTTAATCGAAGTGCCGCCCTGAATGCTGCTGGGGGCCCCTAACTCGAAGACCGTGCGCGACCCCGGTTCCAGATAAAGATCGCCGTTGACGGTCAGCGTGCCCACGGAATTCCCCGGCGTCAGGGTCGCGCCATCAAAGACCACCACCGAGCCCGTCCCATCACCAATGATGCCCGAGCCACCCAGACGCGCGCCATCATGGACATAGAAATTTCCCGCAACAGAGGCCCCCGCCCCCACCGTAAGCGCGCCCCGCTCAACGTCGATGTTGGTCAACTGCGAGCCTCCGCCGGTCAGCGACAGCGTACCCGCGCCCCGTTTGATAAGCTCGCCCCCCGACAACGTCCCCGCAAAGGTATTGGCCCCGGCAAGGTCCAGATAGAGGTGCGCTCCTGTATAAAATATGGAGCCCGCCTCGCCAGTTAGCGACGACAACATTAGGCCTGCCGCATCGTTCACGACCGACGCGCCCGCCGGTATAAATCAGTTGTCCCCGTTGGACGAGCGTCAGACCGGTGTGATCCAAGCCACGCAGCGCTAGCGACTGAACACCGGTTCCGTCCTTGACCAATCCACCGAAGCCGATCGTATTGCCGGTAAAGATTTCGTACGCATCGGTATTAATCGTCAGAGTATTTGTGCCTAAGTCCACCGTACCTGCGCCGGTCAATCCCTTAACAACCCTTTGCAAGCCCGACATCTCAATGCTGAACGTGGCACCGGCCGCGACATCGACACGGCTGTTTGGCAGAGAAGTGGCCATTTCGAACGTGCCGCCTTCGACGCGTGTATCGCCGCTATAGGTTGCCTGTCCCCGAACACAAAACGGTCTGCACCGGCCTTGGTCAGGCCGCCAGTGGTGCCGTTCACCGTCCCGTCGAACCGCCCTGATGTCGATGTGTTAGAGATCGTCAGCCTGTTAGCGCCAAGGTTTGCGGTGCCTCGGCCCTGGAAGGTGCGCACTTGCACATCACCCGCGTCCGACATGGGGAAGTACGCGCCATTGTCCACAAAGAGGAGCGCCTCACTGCCCAGAATGCCGCTGCCGGTAAGGATCAGCCGGTGCTGACTCTCACGTTACCACTGAGATTGTTGTTGGCCGAGGTCAGCGTCAGGCTACCGGGACCGGCAAGTGTCAGAGTGGGTCGTCCACTAAAGGTACCGTTATAGGTCGTGTGGCCACCACTATTGATGGTTAGGCTGGTCTCGAGGGTGATAGTGGACGCCGCCCCACTTCCCTGAAGCCCGCGAATTTGGACACCACCTTCGTTAGACGTGCTGCGCCACTCGACAAGCATGTGGGTGTCCAGGCCCAACTCGACTAGTGAAGCGAGGTAGGTGCCGCCAAGAATCCGGAAGTGGTCCGCGTTGATAACGGTCGGTCCGGTGTAGGTGTGCTGGTTCCCCGACATAGTCACTGTCGTTGAGGTAAGCGGATCCCCGAAGACCACAATACCGCCTGTCCCCCTGATGGTCCCGGACAGCACCGACCCGCATACGGGCCCAAAACCAGAGAGTTGCTACCCAGGTTCAAGGCCGCACCGTCGGCCATATTCAGTTGGTTCAAAGTGGGAGCGGAAGCTTGACTGAGATCAAGCCTCGCGCCGGAGGCCACATTCACCCCGCTGGTGTTCCAAATGCTTCCCCCACCAGAGATTGCAAGCGTGCCTCCCTGAATGTCGGTGACCCCGGTGTGAGAGAACTGGTTCGTTAGCTCCAGAGCACCGGACCCGGTTTTGATGAAATTGGCACCGGAGAGCAAAGCACCGGCATAGGTTACGTCACCACCAGTGACGTTTAAGGTAAGGTTCTTGCCTGCCCCGTAAAGGAGACCACTACCGGTAAGATTATTTAAAAACGACGCCGGTATAAGATCCTGAATAGTCAACAAGGGCGAAAGCACCAAGATTGACGCTGGCAGAACTTTCGATAGACCCTTCATCGCGAAATCTAATTTGACCATCTTCGACAAATGTGGATCCGGTATACGTATTCCTGCCGCTAAAGGTATGATCACCATCAACAATGCGGACTCCGCCGGTTCCATTGATCGTGCCCGTGTAGTTGGACATAGCGGACGCCCCGCCCAAAAGCAGCGAATTGGCACCCAGATCGATCGATCCGCCCCCGGCAAGTTGATATGCCCTGAGAGGGCCTGTCCCGCCCGAGATATCGAGGGTTGTTCCGTTGTTTAGCGCCAAATATAGATCAGGATGCGCCCGATAGCCCCCTTGTAACGAGACCCGCCCCTCGAAAATCGAGAGGCATCCAAGGCCGGCCAGATCGCCGCCGAGCACGAGGCTACCAGCCCCGCTTTTCTCGAGTGAACCGCCTCCTACGAAGTCGCCGTCAAAGGTATTGTCGACGCTGTTCTGCAACCTGAGCGACGTCAGGTTCAGCGTGACGCGGCTGCCAGCCACGCCATCAACCCCGTCAATCCTACCACTTCCGCGCCGAAGCTCGCGGTCTGGTCGCTGGTTTGCAGATCGATCACCTGCTGCGCCTGAGCGCCCTGTGCCGACAAGGCCAAGGCTGCTGATGCTGCCAACCCTGCCGCCGTAAACCGCGATTTAGAAGCACCCGCCTTAACCAAGGCCGTCGAACCGGACAGCACCACACGCAACTGAGACATACGCACCCCACGACAAAGACCCCTGGCACAGCCAGGGGCTTAAGCGTGAAAAATAACTGGCTGCGCCGATTCCCTGGCGCGTTTCCCCACCCCGTAACGGTAAAGCTTACCCGATACTTTTTCGTAAATTCCCGAATAAAGCGGGCAAGATCTCGGGTTAGTTAGCTCAGTATATTCAGTTATTTATACCATAGCGAGTAAGTCGGCGATTGCCTTACACCCATCGATGTCAGTTCTCTTGCCCGCTCGGTCGATGCGCTCAGCGATGGGGCGGTGACACTGTCTGAAACGGTTCATTCGGGAACAACAATACCTCCGGGACAGCTTCGTCAGTGCCTCACCCCCATCAAGGAGGGCACCATGCCTTCGCACTCCCCGCACGAGGACAAGCCTCCCGTTTTGAAAAGGCGAGGGTCCCTCATGCGCTTCCTGCTAATCCTGATCTCGCTATTTCTCCTGCTGTACGTCGCGGTCGCGGCAACGGGCTTCTTCAGGAACCAGTCGGAAGACGTTCAGAACTCCCCCGCCGCCCAAGGGCAAACACAGAAAGGTATGCCATGACCGATCAAACCAAAGGCCGCACCGAAAACGGCGCTGTACCCGTCACCAAATCCACGCCTGACGCCCCCGATAAGGGAGCGCAAAAGGCCCACGAAAAATCCCGCAAGCGCGCCGGACCCGACGGCCCTGACGCCACGGAAATCGGCGACACTTTCAAGAAGAAGTAACAAAAAAGGGGCGCTGTGATCGATCACAGCGCCCCTTGTTGTTGGCGGTTAAATCAGTTGGTCGATTGCACGTTCGCCAGCAGTTCGCGTGCGGTCTTCAGGTGGGCTTCGATCTTGGGGATCACGGTGCGCGCATGCTCGCGCAGTTCAGGCGCATCGGTGTTCTCGGTGAAGCCGCGATGCAGGGTCAGTGCTTCTTCGTGGGCTGCCACCTGCTGTTCAAGATAGGCCTTGTCGAAACCGGCCTTATCGGCACCGGCTAGATTGTCCAGCATGCCCTTTCGGCGCTCGTCCAGTTCATTGGCCGTGGCCACCCTCACACCGGCGCTGCCGACAGCGGTTTTAAGCTGCTCGGACGCGGCCGTGTGATCAGCCTTGATCATGCGAGCCAGCTCTTTGACCTTATCATTGGACGAATGCTGCAGGGCCAGATCGGCCGAGCGGATCTCGTACATATCGCCCATCGAGGCGCTCATGGCATAGGTTTCGGGATTGTTGGAACCCCAGGCGCTGGCGGAGACCTGGCCTACGCCTTCAGCCACCTTGTCCTGAGTTTGATCCACTGCATTGCGACCGTCATCGTTCGAGCAAGCCACCAGTAGTGCACTAGACGCGACGAGACCGGTCAGAATTAAAAGTTTGCGCATTTGAAAATCCTCCGTGCTTCCACAGAGAAACAGGATTTCACACGACGTCGTTGCCGTAAGTCGCCATCCGAACACAGATGATGTCGATCAAAGACCGATGTTGGACATGAGGAACAGCGCCGGACAAATCACCATTTTCAGCACACCCGTCCATCCTCTTCAGGAGAGCTGTTATGGCTGACAAAACGCTGAACGATCTGTTCTATGATACCCTGCGCGATATCTATTATGCCGAGCGCAAAATCCTGAAATCGCTTCCTAAAATGGCTCGCGCTGCACAGTCTCCCGAGCTCAAGGCTGCTTTTGAAAAGCACGAGACGCAAACCGAAGGCCAGATCGAGCGACTGCAGCAGGTATTCGAGATCATCGGCAAGGCAGCCCGCGGCAAGACCTGCGACGCCATCGAAGGCATCATCGCCGAGGGCGAAGAGATCATGGAGACCTACAAGGATACCTCCGCTCTGGATGCAGGTCTGATCGCTTCGGCCCAGGCCGTCGAGCACTACGAGATCACCCGCTATGGCACCCTCAAACGCTGGGCACAGGTTCTGGGTATGGACGATGCAGCCAAGCTTCTGGACGAAACGCTTCAGGAAGAAAGCCAGACCGATACCGATCTGACCGGACTGGCCGACGCACAGGCCAATCAGGAAGCCGCCTGATAAAAAAACGACGGGCCCCGTCAGGGACCCGTCCTCTTTTTTTACCGCCGTGACGGGATCAGAACTGCCAGCGAACGCTGACAGATCCGGTGTGGACATTGGCCTTGTCGCCCAGCTGGCCGTCGTAGCCCGCCTGGAAGGAGACGCCGGCGTCGGTGACAACCTTGGCCTCAAAGCCCAGCTTCCAAGCGCTGCGGTCCAGCGGCGTCGTGATCAGAGCCGGATCAGACGCCGTCTTGGAGCCGATAAGCTGGATCGGCAGGTAGATGCCATCCTCGGAGCGATGCACGCGACCTGCCGTAATCGCGAGATCGGCACGCACGCCGCTGGCCGGATCGAAGGTCCAGCCCGAGGTGATCTTGGGCTCGATGGCACCGATCCACTGGGTATCGGACACCACGCGTGCGCCCAGACCATCCCAGCCTTCTTCCTTATATGCGCCGGTGTGCAGGGCCGTGGCCTGTGCATTCAGCGCCGGACGGAAGAAGAAGTCGCCCGCACGGATGGTGTGACCCAGTTCGGCACCCAGTTGGGCATAGCCGTTCTGGCCTTCCGACTTGGCAGTCATGACATCGAACACATAGCCGTAGCGCTGGCTTTCCAGCCATTGCCAGCCCGCCGAGGCGTTGAGCTGCAGCTCGGTGCCCTTGGCCCAGCGACGCGCCGCGCCGATGCCGACGTCAAAGCCGTCGCCTTGAGTGCTCATTCGGCCATTGCTGATCTGCTGGCGTGCGAGGCTGTTATAGCCGCCCGCCAGTGCCACAGCCCAGTCGCTGTTCAACTGTTGCTGCATACCAAAGCGTGCGTTGAACACACGGCTGGTCGCGCCCCAGTACTCGCCCGTGGCCTCCTGATCGAAGGCCGTGGTGGAACCCTTGCCCCAGACGCAGCGCTCGTTCGCCGACGCAGCAACATCGCAACCGAACAGCTGGTTGGCGAAGCTGGTTGCCCCGTAATACTGGGTCTGCATGGAGGCGACGTGGCCCTCGGGGTTCAGCTCGGCGAAGATGGACTGGTACAGGTCTTCCTGACCGGCCACCATATTGCCCAGAGCCGACATCAGACGACCGATACCGGTAGCGCCGCCGGTCTCCAGAGCCGAATCCATGTGACCGCCAAGGCGGACCTCGTTCGGACGCAGGAAGGACTGGCCAAAGTCGCTGTCCACCAACAACTGGATACCCTCGTCGCTGGCCTTGAGCGCGAAGTTGAGCGCCAGCGTGCGTTGCGGGTTTGCGGCGTTCACAAAGCTCTCGCCCGCCACGTCGAACAAGGTGATCGGCTTCAGGTCTTCTAGCCAGACAAGGTTGATATCCACCGTGCCGTTGACCACCGCATCACCGGAAACCTTGACCTGGTCCGAGGCATAGCTGCCAAAGGCCACGTCAAACAGGGTACGACCCGTCGCCGTCTGGACGAAGTTTCCGTCCAGTTCGACCGTCGTGATCGCACGCGCCCCGAGATACAGGTTCTCGACCGCCGGCAGCAGGTCGTCGTAGTCGCCGAAGGTTTCACCCGCAGCCAGATCAACCGGCCAAGACGAGGCTTCCAGACCCAGTCGCAACACGCCCTCGTTCGTGAAGGTCGCTGCGCCGGCCGGTACCGCCACCGCCGAAGGCGACATCGAGCGGGCCGACAGGGTCGAGATGCCGCTGTCACGCAGGCGGATGGTGTTGAAGGCGAGGAAGCTGCCATCGACGCCGTTCAGGAAGCGGTTGTCACCGCCGCCCAGATCGATGTTACCGGCTACCATACCGTTGTTGACGACGGTATCGTTGCCACCGCTTGCGCGGATCGCCCAGCCGGAAATGGCCGAGAGGCTGGTCGCAGTGACGATCTGGTTGTTCAGACCACCTTCCAGTTGGATACCGGCACCATTGCCCGAACCGCCGCGCACTGCGCCGTCCAGGTTTATGCTGATATTGCCTGCGCCATCCGAACCTGCGCTCTGGGCGAAGACCGCGACACTGTTCTGGCCCACCGCATAGACGGCGTTGCCGAACGCCAGGTCGATCTGTCCACCCGCACCGGCACCATTGGCCGAGCCAGCGAACAGTCCATCGACCCAACCGCCGCCGCCGCCCAGAGACTGGGCAATCGCGCCATAGGCATTGTCGCCCGAGGTCACCACGACATCGTTCTGGCGCAGGAAGATCGACTGACCGTTGCCGCCGTTATCGGCCGACAGATCGAGCATACCGCCCGCCAGATCACCGAAGACGGCACCACCGCCACCACCGATGGATTGCAGCACCAGACCGTGGGCAAAGATGCCCGAAGTATAAACGCCGCCGCCATGCGTCAGCGAGACACCACCCGCATCGCCGTACGTGCCCGAGTGCCCGCCCAGCACGACATCAGCCGCAGACTGGCCCTGAACGCGGACAGTACCGCCGCCGCCGCCAATCGACTGCAGCACCAGACCGACAGCGTGGTTGCCGAAGGTCTGCGTGCCGCCGTTGAACAGGCCGGTGACGTCGTTGCCGCTCGCTCCCGTTGCGTTCGTCGCACCCAGCAGGATTGCGCTGCCAGTATTCGCACCATCGAACGAAGCGGTCAGCGAGCCGCCGCCACCGCCGATGGATTGCAGCAGGGTGCCGATACCGAAAGCTCCGCCCGTAAGGACATCGCCGGTCTGGGTGCGGCTGATTGCGCCGCCCCGCTCGTTCAGCGACAGGGACGCACCCAGTTGCATCTGCGATTGGCCGATAAGGCCGCCTGCATCCGCCGAAAGGTTGACGCGCGCTACGCCGCCGCCGCCGCCGATGGCCTGGGTCAGAATGGCCGTGGCCATGTCACCCGTTGCCGTCAGGTTGCCGCTGTGCGCGGTCAGGATGTCACCCGCAGAGTTGGACGAACCATTCTGGCCACCGAGAGCCACGGTGAACTCGACCGGTACCGCGCCCGCCTGCAGAGCAGCCGATGCGACGCGGGCCTTGAGGTCGACCGTACCGCCGCCACCGGCAATCGATTGGGTCAGGTCGCCAATGGCACCCGCACCCGCCATCTGGAAGCTGCCCGTGGTGGTCACATCTACGCGGTTGGCGTTCATGCCCGACGCGCCGTCCGCGCCCATCTGAACCAGCGCCGCCGGATCCAGCGGTGCCGGAGCCAGAGGATCGTTCCCGAGCTTCTCGTCGATAAAGCCGACAATGCCGTCCAGATCCAGCGCCAGCGTGCCGCCGCCGCCGTTGATACTCTCGGCCTTGATGGCCACCGAGTTCTCGCCCAGCACCGTGATGTCGCCGGTGTGGTTCACGATGACGTTGCCGCCCGCACCACCGACCCCGCCACCTGTCAGGCCCAGCGCGAACGCCAGCGTATTGTTGATCGCCATGGCGTCGAGGTCGGTGCCTGCCGAAATGCCGAAGTTGGCATTACCGCCGCCGCCGCCAATCGACTGGGCCACGATACCGTGCGCGCCATCGCCACGCGTTCCGATCAGGCCCGAGTTGTCGACAGTGACGCTGCCGGCATAGCCGCCTTCACCACCACGACCGCCAAGGCTGAGACCTGCGCCGAAGCTGCCGTTACCGCTCAGACCGGCCTGGATATTGACCACAGTGGCACCGTTACCGCCGCCGCCGCCGATCGATTGGGCGAGGATGCCGTATGCGCGTGCGCCTTCGGTCAGGATGGTCCCGCTGAACTCCTCGCCCGACACAGCGCGGTTAGTCACGGTGACATCACCGCCCACGCCGCCTTCACCGCCCGAGCCGCCGATGTTGGCGACCACGCGGTTGTTGCTGTTACCCGGCGCAAAGGTGGCCGCAATCGACACGACCGACCCTGCGTCACCGCCGCCGCCGCCAATGGCGTTGGCGCTAACGCCGATGGCGTCTGCGCCGCGGGTGTAGATCAGACCCGTGTTGGTCACATCCACATCGCCCGAAGCGGCACCGACGCCGCCCGAACCGCCGACGTTCAGCTCGATGGACTGGCTGTCAGCCATACCCTGCAAGGTATAGTTGAGGACATTGCCCGCGACACCGCCGCCGCCGCCGATCGACTGGGCGCGCACGCCATAGGCATTGGCCCCCGAGGTCAGGATACGGCCTGCGTTATCGACCAGAACGTCACCGCCCAGCGCGCCATCGCCGCCGTTGCCGCCAACGGCCAGAGATGCCGTTGCCAGGCTGGCGTTCGCGGGCGGCTTGATGGCTTTGTTGGAGATCTGGACGCTGCTGCCAGCGCCGCCACCGCCGCCGATAGCCTGTGCGAGGATACCGTCGGAATAGGCACCCGCCGTCTGGATGACCCCCGTGTTGAAAGCGCTCACGTCGCCGGACAGTGCGCCCTGACCGCCGGTTGCACCGATAGCCACAGCTACCGACGTACCCGACAGGCCGGTGGACAGTTCACCCGCCGCGCCGCCGCCGCCGCCGATCGACTGGGCAAAGATACCGCGGGCTTCACGACCCGTGGTGACCAGTTCACCGGCAAAGCGGACGCTGACGTCGTCCGCGGTTGCGCCCAGACCACCTTCGATACCGACTGCCAGCGAGCCGCCGTAGGACTGCTCGTCCTCGGTTTCATAGCCGAAGCCGATTTCGTGGTTGCTGGACGCGCCACCGCCGCCGCCAATCGACTGGACCAGAATGCCGTCGGCATTGTCGCCCAGCGTGTAAATACGGCCTTCGGCGTCAACGTCGACAGTACCGCCCTCACCACCGGAACCACCCTTGCGGCCGATGCTGATGTCGACAGAAGCCGAGGCACCTTCGGCCATCGAGATGTCGTTGCCGGTGCTGCCACCGCCACCGCCGATGGACTGGGCCAGAATACCGGTGGCACCGCGCCCCTGGGTGATGATGTCGCCGATGTGCTCGACGCTGACAGCCTCGCCGCGACCGGCAGCCCCCGTGCCACCGCCCAGCGCAACCGTCATGGAAGCACGTGCATCACGGAACAGGCCTGCCGCGACGTTATAGGTGGCGTTACCGCCACCGCCGCCAATCGACTGGGCGACAATGCCCTTGGCCAGATTGCCTTGGGTGACGATGTTGCCGTTGTGACGGACATCCACGACGTCGCCCGAGCCTGCGCCTGCACCCGAGCCACCAATGGCCATAAGGATGCCGACTTCGCTGCCCTGCTGGCCGGAGCCGGTAGGCTTGAGGCCGAGCGCAAGGTTATAGGCTGCGTCGCCGCCGCCGCCGCCAATCGACTGGGCGACCACACCGCTGGTGCCTTCGCCGAAGGTGCGGATAAGGCCCGGGGCAGCAGTTTGAACACCGCCTACCTCGGTCCAGCCGCGGGTGACCGTTACGGAACCGGCGTTGCCGCCCGAACCGCCCGAACCGCCCATGCCCAGCGCGATGGGCGAGCCTGCACGCGAGATCGCACCCGCGACATTGATGCCGCCGCTACCGCCGCCGCCGCCAATCGACTGGGCGAGCACACCTGCGCCACCACCGGTGAAGTCGGTGCTGGCAAACTCGGTGCCGCCATCGATGGTGGAGACCACCTTGGAATTGACGAGGATGTTGCCGACGCTGGTGAAGTTCACGTCACCGGCGTCATCGCCCGTGCCGCCCATGCCACCGATGCCGGCAGACACTGCGAACGAGTTCTTGTCGCCGATAGAGGCCGCCGCCGAGACGTTCAGGCCGCCCGAGCCGCCACCGCCCGCGATGGACTGGACCAGAGCGCCGACCGTGTCCTTGCCCTCGACCACGATGTTACCCGAATGGAGAACCGTGACATCGTCCGAGCGACCGCCCGCACCGCCAAAACCACCAATGCCGAAGACCACTGACGGCTCGGAGGTATATTGGTCGGCCTGGAAGCCCCCGGCCACATTGATGGCACCGGCACCGCCGCCACCGCCAATCGATTGGGCCAGCAGACCGCGGGCCAGACTTCCTGCTGCGAACAGGTTGGCATCCACGGCCAGATCGACCGTCGAGCCGATGCCGCCGTCGCCGCCAAAGCCGCCCATACCCAGCGTGAGTTGTCCGTCTAGGGTGATACCGCCAGCGACGTTAATGCCGCCGTTACCGCCGCCGCCACCGATGGACTGGGCCATAACAGCCGAACGGTTGTCACCATTGGCCTGAACCTGAATCCGCTCCGCATTCGTCGCCGAACCGACCGTCAGATCGACACGGCCTGCGTCACCGCCGGCACCACCAAAGCCCCCCAGACCGAGGGTCGCGGTGCGCGTATCTGCCGATTGCGGAGGCGCAAAGGCGATGCCCCCCGAAACATTGAGGCCGCCATTGCCGCCGCCACCGCCGATGGACTGGGCGACGACGCCGTTTGAACCGTTGTCGCGACGACGCAGCTGTGTGGTCTCGCCCTCTTCATTGACAAAGGTTTCGACGAAATCTGTTGCGGCACCCGAGGCCCAGACATTGCCCTGAACATTGCCCGTGACATCGCCTGCGTTACCGCCGCCGCCGCCGAAGCCGCCGACGCCGATGGTGATGGCCGTGGCCGTGCTGCCGTTGGTGAACGACATGCCTCCGGTGACATTGATGGCTCCTGCACCGCCGGAACCACCGACCGATTGCATCAGCACGCCGTCGGCATTTTCGCCCATGGTCTGGGTGTCACCCAAGCGGGTGAAGTCCACGTCCGATGCCGAGCCGCCTGCGCCGCCAAAGCCGCCCAGACCCATGCCGACCGAGACGCTGTTGCCCTGGCTGAAGGACAATGCACCGGTGACATTGATACCGCCTGCACCGCCACCGCCGCCGATGGACTGTGCCACCGCACCGAAGGCGTCCTTGCCCTTGGTGTAATAGGTTCCGGTGACCGTGCCCTCGACGCGACCCGCATCGCCGCCGCCGCCGCCGAAGCCGCCGACGCCCAGACCGATGGATGCGCCGGTCGAGCCTGCCGTCAGAGCGACGGAGCCGGTGACATTCAGGCCACCCGAGCCACCCGAACCGCCGACCGACTGCAACATGGTGCCCCATGCGCCATCGCCCATCGTCGTGACATTGCCGGTTAACGTGCCCAGCACGTCACCTGCGTTACCGCCAGTTCCACCGAAGCCGCCCAGACCGAAGCCCAGCGCGCCTGCGGTCTGTTGCGAACCGGCGATAACGCCCGAGACGTTCATGCCGCCCGAACCGCCGCCGCCGCCAATCGACTGGACCAATGCCGCGTAGGAGCCGCGACCCTGCGTGTAGATATCGCCTGCGTAATCAACCGATGCATTGCCCGCATCGCCGCCTGCGCCGCCAAAGCCGCCGACGCCGACCGAGATGGCCCCCGCGCCTTGCAGACCCGCTGCGATGCTGCCCGAGACGTTCATACCGCCCGAGCCGCCACCGCCGCCGATGGACTGATAGGTCAGGCCTGCGCTGTTGGCCATCTGGGTACCGATATCACCGCGCACCAGGCCGCTGACGTCCGAGGCATCACCGCCGTCGCCGCCAAATCCGCCGACGCCGACGGTTACGGTCCCGCCGCTCTGCGAGGACGCCGCGATACCGCCGCTGACATTCAGGCCGCCAGAACCGCCGCCACCGCCAATCGACTGGGCGACAATAGCATTGGCACCAGCCATGCGGGTGACGACGTCACCTTCGAGGTTGGCCGTCACCGTACCGGCGTCACCGCCGCCGCCGCCCATGCCGCCCACACCGACGCCGATGTTACCCGCACCTTGAGTGGCTGCCGTGATGTTGCCCGTGACGTTAAAGCCTCCCGAGCCGCCGCCGCCGCCGACCGACTGGGCCAGCAGGCCTGTCGCATCTTCGCCCGAGGTGTCGATGCTGCCGATGATGTCGGCCAGAACTGCACCGGCATTGCCGCCGTCGCCGCCCGTGCCGCCAAGGCCGACCGAGATGTTGCCCGCTCCGGTGCCCGCCGCGGAAATACCGCCCGCGACGTTAAAGCCGCCAGCGCCGCCACCCCCGCCAACCGACTGGGCCGTGATCGCCACAGCGCCCTTACCGGCAGTGATGGCTGCGTACTGACCGGACGTAATCTGCGCGCCCGTGACCGACAAGTTCACCGCGCCCGCATTACCGCCAGCCCCGCCGCTGCCGCCCAGACCAAAGTTGATCGAGCCCGAGCCCGTGCCCGCACCCGTCACGCTACCGGCCACGTTAAAGCCGCCGGCACCACCGCCGCCGCCCAGCGACTGGGCAATGATGGCGCGTGATTCAGTGCCCGCTGTACGCGTCAGACCTTCCAGGGTGACATTGACGTCACCGGCATTACCGCCCGACCCGGCCGAGCCGCCCAGACCAATCGAGATCGTGCCCGAACCGGTGCCCGCACCGGCTATGCCGCCCGATACGTTGAAGCCACCGGCACCGCCGCCGCCGCCGACCGACTGGGCGACCACAGCATTGGCATAGCTGCCACGCGTTTCCACATTGCCGGTGATATCCAGTTCGACCAGGGCCGCGTGACCGCCACCTGCGCCTGAACCGCCCATGCCAAAGGCCAGACCGCCCGCACCGATGCCCGCGCCGCTGGCGTCGAAGGCCACGTTGAAGGCACCGTTACCGCCGCCGCCACCGATGGATTGCGCCACCACGGCTTCGGAATAGTTGCCCAGCGTCAGCACATTGCCGATCACCTCGGCATCCACAGTGCTGCCGTCGCCACCGCCCGCGCCCGAGCCGCCGAGGCCGACGCTGATCGAGCCTGCGCCCATGCCAGAACCCGAGATTGCACCGGAGACATTCATGCCGCCTGCACCGCCAGAGCCACCGACCGATTGCGCGAGGAAGGCCGTCGCGCTGTCGCCGCTGGTCTGGATGGACTTGGCCTTGGCTATAACCGCTGCGGCATTACCGCCGCCGCCGCCCGACCCGCCCAGACCCACGCTGATCGAACCCGAGCCGAACGCTGCGCCGCCGATACCGCCCGACACGTTGAAGGCACCGGCACCGCCGCCGCCGCCAATAGACTGCACGATCATACCGAACGAGCCACGTCCTTCGGTGATGATGGTGTCGTTGGCCGTCGCGGTCACAGTGCCGCCGTTACCGGCCCCACCGCCGCCGCCGCCGAGACCGACAGAAATGCTGCCCGAACCCAGACCGGCCGCAATCGAGCCGGACACATTGAAGCCGCCCGCGCCGCCACCGCCGCCGATGGACTGGGCCACATAGGCGTTCGAGTAATCGCCCTTGGTGCCGATCTGGCCGTCAGCGGTCGCAACCACTGCGCCCGCATCGCCAGCCGAGCCGCCCGAACCACCCAGACCAACCGAGATCGATCCCGCACCCAGACCGCCCGCGATGGAACCGGAGACATTGAAGCCGCCGTTACCGCCGCCGCCGCCGATCGACTGTGCGACCAGACCGTCGGACATCATGCCTTCGGTCAGAATATCGTCACCGACATAGGCCGTGACTGCACCGGCGTCGCCGCCGCTGCCGCCAGCACCGCCCAGACCGACGGTGATTGCGCCACTGCCCAGACCGCCTGCAACGGCACCCGAGATGTTGTAGCCGCCGCTGCCGCCGCCGCCGCCAATCGACTGCGCGATGAAGGCCGTCGACAGCATGCCTTGGGTGTAGATTTGTCCTAGAACGCTTGCGTCCACCATGCCACCGGCACCGCCGCCACCGCCGGTGCCGCCAATGCCCACGGCAATGCCCAGACCGCCGATGCCACCGGAAACCGAGCCGGAAACGTTATAGCCGCCGCTGCCGCCACCGCCGCCGATGGACTGGGCTACGAAGCCATTGGACAGAATGCCATAGGTGGAGATGTTGCCGTCGATCACACCGATGACACTATTACCGGCCTGTCCCTGACCACCACTGCCGCCCAGACCGACCGTGATGGCCGGTGCAGCAATGCCGCCAACGCCGGTTGCAATGCTGAAGCCACCGTTGCCGCCGCCGCCCGAAATAGACTGGAGGAGGACACCCGTCGCGCCCATCCCCAAGGTGGAGATGTTGCCGGTGTAGTTGATATCCACAACGCCGCCACGGCCGCCATTGGCACCGTCGCCGCCGATGGTCGCCGTCACGGCCGCGCCGAGACCACCCAGCACGCTTGTGCCGATGCTAAAGCCGCCGTTACCTCCGCCGCCGCCAATCGATTGGGCGACCAGACCCGAGGCGAAATCGCCGCGCGTCGTGATCGAGCCACCTGCATCGCGCATGGTGATGTTGCCGCCGTCGCCGCCGGCGTCACCCGAGCCGCCGATGGCGACCGAGACCGCAGCGCCGACAAGGCCCGTGACACTATTGGCGATGGTGAAGCCGCCGTTCCCGCCGCCTCCGCCGATGGACTGCAGCAGCAGACCGGTCGAGTTGGAGCCGCCGCGCGTCTCGCCGTCAAAAGTGCCGGTGTTGATGCGGGCAAAGCCGGTATAGTTCACGGCATCGCCATTGCCGCCGCCAGCGCCGTCGCCGCCGATGGCAACCGCTACGCCTGCACCCGCACCGATAGCCGTCGAAATGGCATAACCGCCGTTACCGCCGCCCCCGCCGATCGACTGCGCCAGCACGCCATAGGAGCGATCACCGTTCGTGGTGATGACGCTGGCAGCATCGGGATTGTTGCTTTGGTTGATGGTGACAACACCGCCCTTGCCGCCGCCAGCGCCGTCGCCGCCGATGGAAACCGAGGTCAGGATCGCCGCCGAGACGGTCGAGCCGCCGTTACCGCCGCCCCCGCCAATCGACTGAGCAAGAATGCCGTGCGAGTCATCGCCCGTCGTAATCAGGCTGCCGCTGTTGGTCACGGTTACAGCGCCGGCAGCGCCGCCCTTGGCACCGTTACCGCCGATAGCCATGAAGAAGCCGCCGGCATTCGCGCCGTCACCGCCGCCCCCGCCAATCGACTGCGCTTGAATGGCGGTCGACATCTTGCCGCTGGTGACGATGCTACCGGAGTTGGTGGCAGCGACTGCAGCACCGCTGGACTCAGCGGAGCTGGTCGCGCCGATGCGGGCTACGCTGCTACCGCCGACGCCGCCAGTACCGCCTGATGCGAACACGCCGCCTGCGGCACCGGCCGCACCGCCGCCGCCGCCGATCGATTGTACCAGCATACCGCGCGACAGGTCGCCGGACGTCCTGATGGTCCCAGTATTGGTGACCGAAGCCGTGCTTGCGTTACCACCGGCCGAACCCTTGCCGCCCAGAGCGACAAAGCCACCGGTTGCCCCGCCGCGGCCACCGCCACCGCCGATGGACTGGGCGATGATCGCATCTGCGCCGGCCCCGCCCGTGATGATTTCGCCCTGATTGGTGACAGTGACCTGATTGGCATGGCCTGCGCTGCCACCGCCGCCGCCCAGCGACACGAAACCGCCGCTGCTGCTGCCGTCACCGCCGCCACCGCCAATCGACTGGGCCACAATACCTGCCGAGGTCAGGCCGGAAGTGTGGATGGTGCCGCTGGCACCGACATTGACCGTGACGCTCGAAGCGCTACCGCCGATATTGCCGCCGACGCCTAGAGCCACAGCCCCCGCCGTCGTACCTGCGGTACCGCCGCCGCCACCGATCGACTGCGCAAGAATGCCGTAGGCACCAGCGCCATGCGTCTCGAGGTCTGCGTTATGATAGACTTGGACCGAGCCGCCGTTACCGCCCACGCCACCGCGTGAGCCCATGGCCACAAGGCCGCCGGACGTGCCGCCCGTACCGCCACCGCCGCCGATCGACTGGGCCACGATACCGTGCGAGCCGCTGCCGTCCGTATAGATATAGGAGCCCTCGAGCGTGGTAACGCTGACCGCGCCGCCGTTACCGCCCGAACCGGCGTGACCACCCAGCGCGGCCAGACCACCGACGTTACCGCTATCGCCGCCCTGACCGCCAATGGACTGGGCCAGAATGCCGAAGGAGCCTTGCCCCCAAGTTGCGATGTTGCCGCCGTTGGTCACACTGACCGAACCGCCGTGACCGCCCCAGCCCGCGTCGCCGCCCGCGCCGAACAGGCCATAGGACGAGCCGCTGTCACCCGCACCGCCGCCCAGCGATTGTACCAGCATGCCGTGGGAACGCGTCCCCGTGGTCGTCACGTCCAGACGGTTGTTGACGGTGACCGAACCGCCCGAGTTTGACGAGCCGCCATTGCCTGCACTGCCGGTCGTCGCCCAGCTGTCACCGCCATTACCACCACGGCCTGCACGGCTCTGGATGACGATGCCATGCGCATTGCTGCCGCTGGTGGTGACGCTACCGTTACCATTGAGCGTGACATTGACGGTGCCGCCCGAGCCGCCTTGCCCGCCCGACTTACCGCCGCCAGCCAGGTTGACGTAGGAGCCGCCACCATGGCCGCCGTTACCGCCGATGCTGGCGTAGGTGATCCCTGCACCCCCGTTTGCAGTGATGGCGTTATCGACCTGCTGCGTCACATTGACCGCAGGACCGGTCTTACCGGCGCTGCCCGACGATGCAGGGATAAAGAAGACGCCCGTACGGCCGTTACTGCCGTTCGACCCGCGCTGGATGACCGTAATTCGGCCCGAACCGCTGCCCGACACGGCGGTGTCTTCAGGTCGTACGGCGTCGATCCCGCCATCCGCCAGGCTCGTCACAGTTTGAAGCGAACCGCTGGCAACAGGAGGGGTATAGCCCGGGCTTCCGACCGTCCCGCTGGCAGGCGTGCCGTAGACGATCTCGTAGATCGGCACATCGGGCTGGCCCGCCTCGCGATAGACCGGAACGCCGCTGGCGTTGAGGACATAGGTGTCAACCGAGGTGCCATCCATCAGCTTATAGCCGATGACGGTTGTCGTGCCGGTGGGATTGCCGTCAGCGTCCGGAACCGAGTTCGGGTCGGCTATCGAAGTGCCCACCGTCGGGACGTTAAAGATGAAGTATTCTGTGCCCGTCGCATCGATAGCGACGACACCCATGGCCACAACTTCGGTGATGGTCAGTTGGGCGTTGGAAATCGGGTGTACAATGGCACCGCCCACATCGGCCGCCGCAGCCAGCCCCGGCAGCGCCAGAAGCGCGCCACCCGTCAGCGCCGCAAAGGCCCGCGCCAGAGACTTGAGCGAGAAGAGAACGTCGCGGCCGCGCGGGCGCTCGGCCTCGACTGCCGCAGGCATTTCCATCAAGGCGACCAGGCGATCAAGGCTGGCGCGCAGGCGCTCCGCACCCTTGGTCGAAGCCTCGCCCAGTGTCGCGCGAACGGCCTCGGCCTCGCTGCGGACGATCCGGCGCAGCTCCATGTCTGCGGCATGGATATCCAGCTCACCAACGACCTTGTCGACGATGGCTGCAATGCGGTTCATCTCGCGCGACGTGATTTTCATCTCTTCCCCCAAAGTGCAGTCTGCGACGCTCACCGTTTTCCGGAATAGTCGACGCGACGCTGCCACCCGGACACAGGGGCGGCACAGTTTCATGCGATGCTGCTAGAGTCGCAGAGGGGACACGGTCAACGCCCCTCGCTTTATAGTTTCATATTAATTTCAAAGACTTTGCCGAACGTCTCATAGACTGTTCCGCACGTCTCAGGCTCTCGCCCGTTAACCTTCCGGCGGTCACCTCATCGCGGCCAACCATCGACTCCAGTCGCTTTCGGATCCGGCGCCGCTTGATCGTCGGGCCCTCCCCTTCGCAATGTTGCGGAAATCGCGAGGCGACATGTCGAACAAGGCCTTGAAGGCGCTGCTGAATGCCGACGGATTGCTGAACCCCCACAGCGCGGCAATATCGGCAATCGTCCGGTGGCTCTGGCCGGGATCGACTAGATCATCACGGCAGCGATGCAATCGCCTCAGGCGCAGATAGTTCACGAACCCGCCGCGCGGCTCCATCATCCGGTAAATCGTGGCGCGGGATATGCCAAAGGCCATCGCCACCTGTTCTGCCGTCAAATAGAGGTCGGACAGGTGCTGCTCGATGTATTTGCGTACCGGCAGCCACGCCGCTGCCCGAACCGAGGAAGCATATTCAGGCGAGATCGTGCCGTTCAAGGCGGCGGCAGCCAGTGCCAGAGTCGCGCCCTGCACTGAAAAAGCCTGCGCCTCGGTCATATGCGGAGCCGCCTCGTACAGCGCCATCAGGTGCTTGCGGAAAAGGGCCGTCAGGGGGTCTGCCGCCACCAGCCGCTGCCCCGCATGGGCGTCGGAGTCCAGCAAAAGCGGCTCCAGCACACGGCGCGGCATCACTAGGTCCACCGAGCGATAGGCAGTCGAGTCCGTCTCGATCTGCTGGCTCATGTCGACCATGAGCATGTCGCCGTTCGACAGCACCTGCTCCGACCGTCGGGTGCGCGCCACGCGCTGGCCATCGACGTAGAACTGCATCAGGAAGTAGTCGAGACCGTCAGAGGCGATCAGAGCTGCGTTACGCTGGGTCTTTTGTGCGCAGCTGGTCACGCTGCCGAACATCAGGTCGCCGGCGTGATAGGCATCAACCTTGGCGTAAAACGTCGCGTCGGTGATGGCAGAGATTTCCCATACCGAAGCGGCTGTCTCCTGCCACACTCCGATGCGCGATTTTTCCGGTAGCAACGTGGTGTCGAGGACGGAACGCGCGATGCGCGCGTCGCCATCTATACCCTCGCGGTCACGTACACCGACTGCCATCCACCAACCCACAACACCGAGGCACGCCGCAAGGGCATGTTCAATCGATCACAAAATCTAAAGATAAATACAAATGGGTCGACGAGATCATCAGACCCTGAGAACCGATACGAGGCGATTTATTAACGAGGCATTAATAGTCAAGCTTACCCGACCACCCGGCGACACAGGGCTGCACCGTTGTCACCTGTGTCTCAACTATTTGAGACTCATGTTATAGTAAAGGTTGCGCAACCAAAACGGACTAAAATCCCGAACACGTATGCCGCTCGCCATTCTTTAGAAAAGCTACATTCCTTACAACCAGAACGATCCCCGAATTTTACTTCGAATGAAGCGCTTGGGACCTAGCCATCGACGACCGGACAATGCGATAGCAGAATCCATGACGACCTCGACCCAGCGCGCCCGCGTAAAGCCCACCAAAGCTCCATTGACGATGGAACTGGAAAACCGGCTGTCGGCAATTTGCGGGGGTCCGGTGTGCGGTATCGACGAGGCAGGCCGCGGTCCCTGGGCCGGTCCGGTCACCGCCGCGGCGGTCATCCTCAACCCGCTGGACATCCCGCACGGATTGAACGACTCCAAAGCGCTCACAGAAAAGCGTCGCGAAGCCCTGATGCCTGTCATCAAGGAAAAGGCCATCGCTTGGGGGATCGGTCACGCCAGCGTCGAAGAAATCGACCGCATCAATATTCTGCGCGCCACCGAACTGGCGATGCAGCGTGCGGTCGCCGCTCTGGCTGTCACGCCTGCGGGTGCTCTGATTGATGGTAACTACAAGTTCAAACTGCCGTGTCAGGTCGATACTGCAGTCGGGGGCGACGGGCTTTCGCTCTCTATCGCCGCAGCGTCCATTCTAGCCAAAACCACCCGCGATCACCTGATGATCGCTCTGGATGCCGAAAACGCTGGCTATGGCTTTGCCAGCCATAAGGGGTACGGGTCACCCCAACACCGCGAGGCATTGAGATTGTATGGTCCTTGCGCCGTACACCGCAGGTCCTATGCGCCGATCAAAGTCTTGTTGACGGCTTTAGAGGATGAACAGCCCGCCGAGTAGGAGGCAGGCGCTGCCGACCGCTATTGCACCCATAAAATAGGCAGAGCGGATTTCCTGATCGGCGGTTTCAAAGTCATCCAATGGTTCGAATTCGGCGTCTTCCACGTCGTCTTTGCGATCAAGCAGATCGGCAAAGCCATAGAAATCTCTGCGAGCCTGATCGGCTTTGCAGAGCCTGCGCCATTCGGTTGCCTGTCTGTGGGGCCGTCCTAAACGCTCGGCCGCACGATACGCCTCGGCAGCGCGCTGTGCGCGAGCCTCGGATACTGCAGTATAGTTTGAAACGGGTACGGACATATGCGGGTAACGACCGCAAAACCATGATGTTCCAAACGGCAAAGCTGCCTTATTTTGGCTCTATCTGTGGCAAAACCATTAACCAGACGTTGTTATGTGACTTAAGTCTATAGGCTTTGCCGTAGAAATGAACAGCCGCTCAACATTCCGAAGTCTTCCAACTTCCCCGACGCGTTCGCCTTTTAGATTGTGAATACCTATGCGCGCACCGACATATCGAGGCCGTGGTATCTCGATCACTTGTACATTACCGCGACGACCCAATAGAGCCTCCATATCTTCGCGCGACAGATAGCCCTCGTCGTTAAAACTTATGACGAGATTGGGGGCGTGGAGGTTGTCGATCACCGAAGCCAGGGCGGCTTTGATGCGGGGCTTGGAGTTGAAGTCGCTCTTGCGGCTACGCACATCCACACGCTTGCGGGCGACGCCGTAAGTCTCCGGCTTGTCCCACAGCACGAGGCTTTCCCAGCAGTGATAGTTCGCAAGGTAGGAGTGCTGGTTGTACGGCGGGTCCAGATAAACCAGATCGGCTTCGATTTGGGGCGCAATGGCGACGGCGTCGGCGTGGGTCGCTACACAAGTTCCCGAAGGTACTGCGGGCAGGATATCGGGCAATCTCAACTGCAGAGGCTTTAGCGCGCGCGGCGCCCACTGCTTCATATAGGCCATCTGCAGGCCGGCCGTGGAATCCACACGGTCCGCTGCTTCCATCAGGGCGACCAGCACGACCGCCTTCAGTTCCGGCTCCAGATCCATACGCTCGATGCGTTCGCGCATGGCGTCGATGCGCGCCCCGTTCTCGGGGTGGAAGAAGCGGGCTTCCTCGCAGAAGTTGCGTGTGAACCATCCAGCTTCGGGTGTAACCTGCCGAAGCTCCTCCAGAACAGTCTCTGTCTTTGCCAGCCAGCGTTCGCGGTCGGCCTGAACATAGGCGGTGGCCAGCGTATGGGCGTAGGCGTTGTGGTCGTTCGACCAGACCTGATAGCCCATCTTCTTGAGGTGATGCCCGACGCGGGCAGAGCCGGAAAACAGGTCACAAACCCGACCGCCATCCGGCAAAATGGCCTGAATAGCCATACCCACCTGCCCCAGAAGGGCACGTTTGGAGCCGATATATTTGATCATGCGACACACCGACTCATAGCCGCTATCGTAGCCTGTCCTACCCCCTAGCGGTCAATTGGGCGCAGCCAACTAAAGCGATACCCTTCGCATTGCGGCCGTTCGCCTATTCAGCATCCGACTTCCGTGCGTTTCTTAACCGCCGGAAGGTCCGGACGGCGCGCGAGCGAGGCGTAGCAGGTTCGCCGCACCCGGTGCCCCGAACGGCGTGCCGGCAAGGATCAGGATACGGTCGCCTGCCTTCGCCAGCCCGTATTCGACGGCGGCGGTGACCGCATCGTCCGTCAGGCCTTCCAGCGATTCAGGCTGACGCCCCAAACGCGGCTCCAATCCCCACACCAGCGCGAGACGACGCGCCGTGTCCGGATTGGGCGTCAACGCCAGAACCGGCTGCAACGGCCGCTCCCGGGACATACGCCGTGCGGTACTGCCCGTGGTGGTGAAGGTGACGATACAGCTCGACGAAGCCGCTTCTGACGCCTTGCGCGCAGCCGCGACGAGGGCATCGACGTCCCCGATCTCCATGCCCGCGTGTTCGGCATCCATCAGGCCGGGCCACAGCGGATCGCGTTCGACCCGCTCAGCGATGCGGTTCATGATGCCCACCGCTTCGAGGGGATACATGCCCGCCGCCGTCTCGGCAGACAGCATCAGGGCGTCAGCCCCTTCATAAACGGCGTTGGCCACATCGGACGCCTCGGCCCGGGTCGGTGCCGGTGCCGAGGTCATGCTCTCCAGCATCTGCGTGGCCACGATAGCGGGCACGCCACGCTGGCGCGCCGCACGCAGAATCTGCTTCTGCGCCACCGGAACGTCCTCGGGATGCATCTCCACCCCCAGATCGCCGCGCGCCACCATCACACCGTCGCAATAGTCCAGAATGGCATCGAGCGATTGCAGGGCCTGAGGCTTTTCGATCTTGGCCAGACAGGCGGCGCGTCCGCCCACGATGCGGCGCAGCTCCGCCATGTCCTCGGCCTTCTGCACAAAACTGAGAGCTACCCAGTCCACGCCGATCCGCAGCGCGAAGTTCAGGTCGTCCCGGTCCTTCGGCGTAAGGGCGGACACCGGTACGATCGCATCGGGCACAGCCACGCCCTTGCGGTTGGAGAGGCCCGAGCCACTCTCGACCTCCACATCGGCCCACTGCGGCGTGGCCTCCAAAACACGAAGGCGCACACGGCCATCATCGATCAGCAGCGCCATTCCGGCGCGCAAAGCCGCAAAAATTTCCGGATGCGGCATCTGCACGCGCGTCGCATCACCGGGCGTCGGATCAAGGTCGAACCGCATCCGGTGCCCCCGCTCCACCGCAATGGTACCCTCGGTGAAGGTTCCAAGCCGCAGTTTAGGGCCCTGTAGATCGGCAAGCACACCCAACGGTCGCTGCACCGCCATTTCGGCCCCCCGCACCGCCTTCAGCGCCGCAGCATGGTCCTGATGACTGCCATGGCTGAAGTTCAAACGGAAGACGTCGACCCCTGCCTCGGCCAGGGCTCTGACCATCGAGGGCGAGTTACTGGCAGGCCCCAAGGTGGCGACGATACGGCTGCGACGGGCGCGGTTCATTCAATCTGTTTCCTCATCCGGCCCGGGGGCCTTGGCCGATCTGACGCGGCCTTTGCCCCTTTGTGCCAATGAAAAGCCGGGGACGTAAGACGCCCCCGGCTTCAAGAAACACGAGTTTATGTCGATTTCGCTTATTCGACCGGACAGACCGGGCTTTCACCCAGATTGAGATCGATGCAGCGACCATCCAGCTTCGGCGTTTCCACCTCGATGATATTGGCCAGCGTCGGGGCGATATCGATGGTGCGGATCGGCATGAAGCGTTCCTGACCGGCAGCATGCGGGGTCCAGAAAATGATCGGCACCTTGCGGTCATAGTTCCACGGCTGTCCGTGGGCCGACATATTGCCACCCAGTCGACCGCCCGTCGCGACACCCGGCTTGAGCGCCGTCATCAGATCGGCCGAGACGCCATCCACGGCCGACAGACGCATGCGCTCGCGCACGGTCAGTTCTTCCGGCTGGATCGTATCCACGATAGGGTCTTGAAGAAGCTCGTCGCGGAAGACGACCATGGCAAAGTCCCCCTTGCTGTCCAGCATCGGAACAGCCGCGCGGGCGATCTGGCTCCGCAGCGGTTCAGCCAGAGCACGTTTCTGCGTATCTACGATGCGCAGGCCCGACGAACCCCGTTGCAGCGGGTCGAAGTCAAGATTGAACTGCTGGCGCAGGGCGGCGTTGGCCTCCTCCACCACAGCAAAGCTGGCGCGGTGGGCATAGGGGAAGCCGCGGGCGTGGGTGCGTTCAATAATGTCGGCACCGCCATGGTCTGCGGTGAGGGCCAGAACGACCCCGCCCTCGACCTTGTCCAGCTCGCTCAGGAAGTCGCCCAGCGCCGCATCCAGACGCATCAGTTGCTCGCACATCTCGGGCCCTTGCGTGCCGTAGGTGTGGCCGATCTTGTCGGTAGCCGACAGGGACACGCCCAGCATGTCGACGGCCTTGCCCTGACCCAGACGTTGCGATTGCAGCAGATAGGTTGCCGCCTTCAGGGTTTCTTCGTCCTGGGTCGGAGAACCGTCAAAGCCGATGTTCTGCGGCGGAACGACCGACTTGAACGTGCCGTCCACGACCTCGATGTCCTCGGCCAGCGACTGGCAGTAGGCGTTGTTCGCCTTCCAGTTCTGGCCCTGTTCAGCGGCGGGGAAGCGGGTGTTGTACTGTGCCACCGGAGCCAGACGCTCTTCGGCGCTTTCGCCTGGACGCACAAAGGTGGTCAGGCCAAAGCCTTTGGTGAACCAGAAGGCGCGACCATTGTGGCCTGCAAGGTTCATGGCACCGCGATCCTTGCCCGACACGGCGAACACTCGGCTGTCCGGACGTTGCACCTGCAGCCAGTCGCCCAGCGTGTCGACCTTCAGAAGCTCGGTGCCGACATTGCCGTTGTCGGTGATTTGACCGTGCGCCAGCGTATTCACTTCGGATGCGAGGCAATAGCGGCCTTCGCCCGTGGCGTCATCGGCGCTGAAGTTCACGCCGATGCCGGTGTGGGTGGGGTGCATACCCGTCAGAACGGTCGAGTGACCGGGGCAGGTCTCGGTCACGCCGTGCGTCTGGAAGCCGTTGGCGTGGACCAGACCTTCATCGATCAGGCGCTTGAAGCCGCCCGTGAAGCGGCTGCGGTACTGGTTGAACAGGTTGGCGCTCAACTGGTCGACGACGACGGTGACGACCAGACGCGGCCCCGCATACGCTTCTGCTTCGTCGCTTGCGCCTTGCGCAACCACAGCACCAACCGGAGCCGCCGTAGCGGCCATGGGAGCCAGCGCCACAGTGGCGGAGACAGCGGACAGAAGAAGTCGTTTAAACAGCATTCACTCAACCTTAGCCGTAATCGGCACAATCGCAGTCCGGTCGGCATAAACCCTGACGGTGAAGGATGCACGACAAAGCCGCACCGTGAGAACGATGCGGCTGTAATTTCCGGTCGTAGTGACGCTTCAATGCATCGTGGTGCGAGCGGCGGGGGTCGAACCCGCAAGACCGAAGTCGGCAGATTTTAAGTCTGCTGCGTCTACCAGTTTCGCCACGCTCGCGACGATGATTGCCTCCGCGATTCACTCTTCGCGGGCAGAACCCGTCTGTGCCGCAGCAATGGCCCGGAAGTCTACATCTGAATCTGCAATCAGCTTCACAAGAGCCGTCCACGCCGCAACATTCTGGCGAAGTTGGGCGGGATCGATCTTATCCAGGGTATCATTGGCCGTATGGTGCAGGTCGAAATAGCGGGTCGCATCCTGCTTCAGACCAAAGACCGGAACGCCACCGCGCGCCAACGGTCCGACATCGGCACCGCCAAACCGCTCCTCGCCGCCCTCTTCGATATTCAGAGGGGCAAGCACCCGATAGGCGATCTTTGCAAAGTCGCTGTTCAAAGTGCCGACAGGCAGACCCACGGCATAGACATTGTCCGCGCCAAGATCGCTCTCGCCCGCCACAATGTGCTTCTCGATAGCCTCGCCGATGCCGCGCACATAGGCTCCGCCGCCATTGCCGTGCGAGACGGGCTGGTTCACCTCTTCCGAGCCGTACAGGATCACACGAATGGTGCGCGCCGGACGGCCAGCCTCGGCAATGATTTTGGCCGCTGCAATCGTGATGCCACCGCCCGCCGCATCATCGAACGCGCCGGTGCCGATGTCCCAGCTGTCGAGGTGCGAGCCCAGCACGATGACCTCGTCGGGGCGGGTCGCGCCGGTAATGTCGCCGATGACGTTCTGGCTGTGGGTTTCATAGGTCCGCGCCGTCGATGACAGCTTGAGACGCACAGGCTGGCCCATCTCGATCAGACGGTTCAACTGGTCGGCATCCGGTGCCGCCAGCGAGAAGGACGGCAGCGGCACCTTGCCGTCATGATATCCGGTGGTGCCCGTGTGCGGCATGCGGTCGTGATCTGACCCCACCGAGCGGATCACAAACGCCGTGGCACCCTGATCGGCAGCGGCCTTGGGCCCCTGCGTGCGGATGCGCGAGCGCGGTCCATAACCCGATCCTTGGCGGTCGGCGACCATCTGGCCCGGATCGACGTAAACGATCTTGCCGCTGAGCGAACCCGCCGGCGCGGCCTGAATGTCTTCAATGCTCTCGACACGCACCACCTCGGCCTCGATGCCGCCAGCGGGGGTCGCGATAGAGTGGCCCAGTGCGCCACCGATGAGCTTTTGTGCGTGGGCACCGACAATCTCGATGCTCTCCTCACCCCGTTCCCACCCCACCAGCGGGAAGGATTCAATCCGCACATTCTGGAAGCCATTGGCGCGCATCCAGTCCGCCGCCCACGCGGCTGCATCCTGCTCGGACTTGGAGCCTGCCGGGCGCGGGCCAAAGCGCGTCGTGATCTCGCGCGTGAAGTCGAATGCGATGTTGTCGGAAAGAGCCTTGTCTCGCAGGGCCTCTGCGGCGGCGACGGTCGCCGCGTCCTGTGCCGATGCCGTGGTGGAAAGAAGACAGGCAGCAAATACGCCTGCCAGCAAACACGATTTCAGCGACATGGACGTCCCCTCAGACAAAATGACATGAGAGGAAACTAGCGGGCGGAGGCTGCGACCGAAAGTCACAATTCCTCCACCCGCCAGGAGAATTACTCGCCCTTCAGGAAGGGTTCGACTTCGCCCTGAAGCTTGATGGTCAGGGCCTTGCCGCGACGGTCAACGCGGTTTCCTACGGCCAGACGGACCCAGCCTTCCGAAACGCAGTATTCTTCGACGTTGGTTTTTTCTTCGCCCTTGAAGCGAATGCCGATGCCTTTCATCAGCAGTTCGGCGTTGTGGTACGGGCTGTCAGGGTCAACCGACAGGCGGTCGGGCAGAGCGTCAGACATGACGGGCATCCTTGGAAAAATCGATGGCGCTGCATAGCGGCAACTGCCGCCCGTGCCAACCAATCAGCGTATAGGGCCCGATCAGTTCGCCGCCGCCGGAGCCGCAGGGGCGGCAGCAGGAGCAGCCGCAGGCTTGGACGCCACTGGCTCTCCGGCGGCCGCAGAGGCGCGGTCCAGCAGAGGCTTGGACTCGTATTTCTTAGCCAGCTTTTCCGTCAGCTCGCGCGCGGCAGCAGGCTGCATCTGGGCCATGATGGCGGCCAGTGTGCGCGGACGCATGCCCTGCGCTACGGGAAGACGCACATCGTCCTTCAGGGTCGCGAACACCGCCGCAGCCTCACGCGGGCGCATGGCGGAATAGACGGCGACCAGACGGTTGGTCTCTTCCTGCTCCTTGGCCTCGACCTGACCGACCAGCGAACTGATCTCGCCCTTAAGGTCTTCGAGCGCCTTAAGCTTGGCATCCAGCTTTTGCTCGGCGGCAACCATTAGTGGCAGGGTGGTGGCGAAGTCGGCGTCACGGGCGTCAAGCTGCTCGCGGCGCTTCGACAGCGACTGGATGATGCGCAGTTCTGCGGGCGAAATGCCGGCCTGTTGGGCCAGTTGTTCCGGCGTCAGGGCGCAAACCGCAGGCGGAGCCGCCGTCGTCGCAGCCGCTCCCTTGGCTGCATCCTCTGCCGCCGGAGCGCCTTCCTGCGCCCACGCTACCGCGCCGGTGAACAGTTCCGGTGCCACGCCCGCCGCTCGCACGGCAACGACGCCGCCAATGGCGACAGCGATCAGGGGCAGAAGGCGGGGCAGCTTGCTCATGGCAACAACCGGAAAAAGTGAAGGGGCACCGGACCTTTAAAAGCGTTGCCTTTAAAGGTCACGGCTTCATTCAGGCAGCGAACAGATCTTCGTCGAGACTACGGCGGGCACGGTTTAGGCTTTGTTGCGCAGCTTGGTTAGCGGCCAGTGCCTGAAGCATGCCGGTCAGACCGCCATTCTCGGCTTCCTTGACCGGTTTGGCAGCCTGCGCAGGCATAGCGGCGCTGGCTTGCTCGATGCGCTGCATCAGGCTGGCCATGCGACGCGCGCGCTCTGACTCTTCGGTCACCAAGGCCATGGTCGACACCAGCTCCAGCGGCTCTTCTTCCTTGACCGGAGCGGGCGCACGCGCAGCAGCAGTCGCAGCGGTGGCGGCCTGTTTCGGCGCGCGCGAAATCAGGACTTCGAGTTCCTGCTTCACCTGACGCGCCTTGATGATGCGGTCGTGCAGCAGGTCGGTTTCCGCACCCGAAGCGCGCAGGGTCGCAAGCGCCTGTTCAGCACGGCCAGCCGCGTTGTTCAGTTCCTTTACCGCGCCCGCAAAGGCCAGTTGGCCCTCGCGCAGACCCTTGAGCTTGCGCTCCAGCTTCACGCCGTAACCGATGGCTGCCACCAGCAGCATCATCAGGATGCTATCGAGGATGATACCCGTCACCAGCCCTCTCTCCCAGCCACACGCATGGCCGCTTCTGTTGAAATCGGGGCCTCGACGCGCACAGCCACGTGCTGGCCGCGTCGTCCCATTTTACCGATGGTCAGATTGACCGCACCGGCCTTAACCGTGACATCGCTGTCCGGTGTGGCGTTCAGCATCAGGGTGTCGCCGACCTTGAGATCCAGCACCTTGGACAGGGGCATCTGCTGTTCATCCAGAACGCAGCGCACCTCGGTGTCCGTGGTCCAAAGCTCGGTGGCCAGGTGGCCTTCCCAGATGTTGTCGCGACCGAACTTCTCGCCCATGAACTGCTGCAGCAGCATTTTGCGGATCGGCTCGAGCGTCGAATACGGCAGCAGCAGCTCGACGCGGCCCCCACGGTCTTCCATGTCGATGCGCAGCTTGACCAGAATGGCGGCGTTGGCCGGACGCGCAATCGCGGCAAAGCGCGGATTGGTTTCCAGTCGGTCCAGATTGAAATGCACCGGCGTCAGCGGCTCAAAGGCGGCGCGGGCATCGTTCAGGATCACCTCGACCATCCGCTGCACCAGTGCGCGCTCGATGGTGGTGTAGGGACGGCCCTCGATCCGCAGCGCCGCCGTGCCGCGACGGCCACCCAACAGCACGTCCACGATCGAATAGATCAGGTTACTGTCGACCGTCAGCAGGCCGTAGTTGTCCAGCTCCTCGGCGCGGAACACCGCCAGAATGGCCGGAAGCGGGATCGAGTTCAGATAGTCGCCGAAACGGATCGAGGAGATGGTGTCCAGCGACACCTCGACGTTGTCGGAGGTGAAGTTTCGAAGGCTGGTCGTCATCAAGCGCACTAAGCGGTCGAAGACGATTTCGAGCATCGGCAGACGCTCATAGGACACCAGCGCCGAGTTGATGATGGCGCGGATGCCGCTGCGCTCATCGCCCGAGCCGTCGTCCATTTCAAAGCCGAGCAGGCTGTCGATCTCGTCCTGGTTCAGGACGCGTTCGGACATACCGCTATCGGCTTCGGGAGCGCCGAAGGGATTTTCATCCAGACCACTGCCGAGGGTGTCGGTCATCGATTATTGCACCAGCATTTCTTCGATAAGGACCGCATCCACCTTGCCCGGTGCGGCCACCAGATTCACGCGACGCAACAGTTCAGCCCGAAGCTGGTAGGTGCCAGCCGAACCTGCCAGATCATCCGGACGCAGTTCGCGCAGGAAGCTCTGCATCATATCGTTCAAACGCGGGGCCTGTGCCTGAAGCTGGGTGGCCACCGCCGCATCCTTCATCTCTAGCGTCAGCTTGAGCTTGAGATAGCTGGTGCGGCCCTCTGCCGACTGAACATTCACGATAAGATCCGGCAGGGTGTAGAAGGTTACGCCGTCCGGTCCGGCCGCAATCGTGCCTGTGGCTTCACCGGCAGCAGCGGCATCCCCGCCCCCGCCGTGACCGTCGTCCTTCTTCTTCTCGTCCTTGGGCTTTGCATGCGCGTCGGCTTCGCCCTCGGCAGCCGGAGCCTTGGGCTTCATCAGCATGAAGGCCGCAGCGCCCCCGCCACCGGCCACCAGCACAGCCGCGCCAATGATGATCAGCAGCAGCGGCGGCTTCTTCTTGCCGGAGCCTTCGCCCTCGACGTCCTGCGCGGTTTCGCCCTCGACCACAGCCGGAACAGCGTCAGCACTTTTCTTTTTGCCAAGGTTAAATTTGAGCATGCGGACCGACCCCAACCGTACAGTAGAGCTAAGTGGGGCCTGTTTGGTTAACAGGGCGTTAACCATGCGGCAAAGTCTGCCGGGCGTATAGGCTTCCGCAAACCTAAACCATTGAAATCGCTCGTAACGAGCAGTTGGCACGACTGTTGCGAAAAGCAGAGGCGAAGGAGCCCTGCTTTGGAAAACGCCGCCTACATCGGATTGTCCCGTCAGATGACGCTGCGCCGCGAACTGGATATCGTGGCCAACAACATCGCCAATGCGGACACCACCGGCTTTAAAGTCGAGCAGATGCTGGTCGGTACCGAACTCGGTGCGCGCGCCCGCAACCACGCCATTCGCCCTTCCGCCAGCTTCGTACTGGACAAGGGTGTAGGCCGTGATTTCGGTCAGGGCGCTCTGCAACAGACCAGCCGCGATCTCGATTTTGGCATCGAGGGCGAAGGCGTTTTCTTCACCGTCCAGACGGCGACCGGACCGGCCTATACCCGTGACGGCGCCTTCACCATGGACGACACAGGCCGCCTGACCACGCAGGAAGGCCACCCCGTTGTCACCGATGCGGGCGAGCTGATCGTCAATCCGGAACTGGGCCCGATTACCGTCGGTCAGGACGGCACCATCACACAGGACGGCCAGATCGTCGGCCGTCTCAACGTCGTCCGCTTCGACACCCTGTCGGTGTTGGAAAAGAGCGGCGACAACCTCTACCGCAACACCTCCAACGCCCAGCCGGTCGAAGCGACCGACGCGCGCATCCGTCAGGGGATGCTGGAGGGCTCTAACGTCAACACCCTGATCGAAATCACCAATCTGGTCGAAATCAACCGCGCCTACGAGAGCGTGACGCGGATGATCGAAAACACCAATGACCTCAGCCGTCGCGCCGTCGAGCGCCTCGGCAAGGTCGCGTAAGAGGAAGCCTGAGCTATGCGCGCACTTCGTACCGCCGCCTCCGGCATGGCTGCCCAGCAGCTGAACGTCGAGGTCATCTCGAACAACATCGCCAACATGAACACCGTTGGCTACAAGCGCCAACGCGCCGAGTTTCAGGACCTGCTGTACCAGAACGTCGAGCGCATGGGCGCACAGTCCTCGACGCAGGGCACCGTCGTTCCGACCGGTATTCAGGTGGGCATGGGTGTGAAGGCCGGCTCGGTCTACCGCATCACGGCCCAAGGCACGCCGAGCCAGTCCGGCAACACCTATGACATCGCCATTCAGGGCAAGGGCTATTTCCAGGTCACCCTGCCCTCGGGCGAGACGTCCTACACCCGCGCGGGCAATTTCTCGGTCAACGCCGAAGGCCAGCTTGTCACCAAGGACGGCTATCTGATCGAGCCCGCCATCACCATCCCGCAAAACGCTGTGGATGTGGCCGTATCACGTGCCGGTCAGGTGCAGGTGGTTCTGGACGGCGAGACCGAACCTCAGGTCGTAGGCCAGCTGGAAATTGCGACCTTCATGAATGAAGCGGGCCTTGAAGCCATCGGCGACAACCTGCTGTTGGAGACCGCAGCCTCGGGTGCCCCCAATGTCGGCGTGCCGGACGAGGTCGGCTTTGGTCACCTGCTGCAAGGCTATACCGAAAGCTCGAACGTGGACTCGGTGTCGGAAATCACCGCCCTGATCGTGGCCCAGCGCGCGTATGAGATGAACTCCAAGGTCATCACCACCGCCGACGAAATGCTGTCGGTCTCGGCCCAGTTGAAGAACTAAGGCGGGAACTGAACGATGAAGCGCCTCCTGCAAACCGCCACCGTCTTGTTGGGTGCCGCCGCCCTCGCCGCGTCGGCCTATGCCTCGAGCGCGCATGCCGCTTCGGTCGTGCTTCGTGCGGCGCCGGTGGATGCCGACGGCCGGATCACACTTGGCGAACTGTTCGAGGGGGCAGGATCTGCCGCCCACGTCGTGGTGGGTCAGCGCGCGGGCAGCAGCGCCGTACTGGACGCCGGTCAGGTGCAAGTGATTGCCCGCCGCGCCGGTCTGGAATGGAACAACCCCACCGGATTGCGCCGCATCGTGGTTCGCGAAGGCACCACCGCCGCTAGTACCGCCAATACCCAATCGGCAGCCGCCCGCCCCGGTGCGATGGTCGAAGCCCTCACCTTCACCCGAAGCCTTGCCGCGAACGAACCGGTACAGCCCGAGGATGTGGCGTGGACGCAGGTTCAGGCCCACCTTGCCCCCGCCAACGGCCCGCAGGACGCCGCCGATGTTATCGGCCTGTCCCCCCGCCGCGCCATGCGCGCCGGACAGGTGGTCAACACGCGCGACCTGACGTCGCCGGTCGTCATTGCCCGTAATGACATGGTCGAGGTCCAGTATCAGGACAGCGGTATCGAACTGACCATCACTGGCCGCGCCCAGCGTCAGGCCGCCGTGGGCGATGCCGTCACCATCCTGAATACTCAATCCAACCGCACCATCGAGGCGGTCGCTGTATCGCCAGGCCGCGCCATTGCCGGTCCCGCCGCACAAGCCATGCGCAGCACCCCTGCCCGTTCACTCCAGTTCGCCGCTCGTTGAGCCAGAAAGACCGTACCATGCGCAAGTTTCTGATCCTCGCCGCCGCCTGCATTCCCCTCGCTGCCTGCACCACCGCCACTGAAGCCCTGCGCGGGCCGGAACTGGCTCCGGTCGGCTATCCCTCGCAACTGGCCCCGATGGATCAGGCCTATTTGCCTGAAGCCACCCCTGCCAGCGCCAACAGCCTGTGGCGTACCGGTGCCCGCAGCTTCTTTGGTGACCAGCGCGCCCGCCGCGTGGGCGACATCCTGACGGTCAACATCGACATCAACGACCGCGCCCAGACCCAGAACACCACCAATCGCAGCCGCAGCAACAACGTCTCCGGCGGCGTCAGCAATCTGTTCGGTCTGGAAAGCAGCATCGGCAAAGTCCTGCCGGGTGCCTTTGATCCATCCAACATGGTCGGTGCCGAGGGCGAGATCAGCCACAACGGTACGGGCAGCGTAAACCGCTCCGAACGCGTCAACCTGACGGTGGCCGCGATCATCACCGGCGTGATGCCTAACGGCAATCTGGTCATCCAAGGTCGGCAAGAAGTGCGCACCAACCGCGAAGTGCGCGAACTGACCGTCGCTGGAATCGTTCGCCCGGAAGATATTTCCAGCGCCAACACCATCGCCCACACCCAAATCGCCGAGGCCCGCATCTCTTACGGCGGTCGTGGCGACATCAGCCGCATGCAAGCCGCCCCTGCGGGCCAGAACCTGATGGAGCGTTTCAGCCCGTTCTAAACGGCTGAAAATACCGGACTTATCCGTTTTCACGCATCGAACCCCGCTCGGACACGTTAACGAGCGGGGTCGCATCTATGTGCGATTACGGTTGCGCTTGCCGACCAAGGCTATCTAATCAGACGACCACAGACGAAGGACACGCCTATGCGCGACCTGCGCCGAAGAACATCAAGCCGATTCGCCTGCCTTCTGACAGGTACGGTAGCGGCCATGCTGACTATCGCTGTGACGCCGTCCGCATATGCCCAGAACGCGGGCTGGACTTGGACATTGTATGCCGACAGCACCCCTGTCGTGCTGGCGCAAGAAATCCCTGACACCCCACGCCTGAAGACCACCCTGCAATGCGCGCCCGGCACCCGGCAGGTCCAGATATCCCTCTATGACGCAGATGCCGTAGCTGCAGGGCCCGTCATCTTGAAATCCGGCCGCCAGAGCAGCGAGGGCGAGCTTCGCGCCACGTCCAACCGTTTGGCCGTCTCGCTTCCGGTCGACCATCCGGTCTTCCTTGCGTTTCAGGCAAGCGGGCGACTGGAACTAAAGAGCGGCGAGCGTGTCCTGCCAATCATCATCGAAGCCGCGCATCTGCCCAAACTCGCCCGCTTCGCTGAAGCCTGCGCCTCCTGACACCAAGTCGCTTCCAATGAGCTCCCCCATGTCGATTGCGTGCCGTAACAACACCCGCCTGCCCTTGCTGGGCGCTCTGTCAGCCCTGCTGTTCACCGCAGCCTGCGCCACGCAGCCCGGTGCAGTAGGCAGCAGCGCCACACTGACCGCACTCACCGAGCCGCCCGCACGCCACCAGGGCTACAACTGGTTTTTCGATCAGGATGAAGGCGAGTTCCAACTGTTCTACGGCATGGCGGAATCGGACGACATACCGCTGGGAATGACCTGCTCGAGCGGCTCTGGTCGCATCACGATCTCAACGCCCAGCGAGGATAATCACGCCCGCAGCCTGACCCTGACCTCGGGTGGCCAGATGGCGACCTATCCGGCGCGCGCCACCGAGGCACAGGTCTTCGACGGATACAACATCGTCAGCCAGACCACGCCTGCCGATCCGGTTATGCAGGCCTTTGGCCAGAACGGCTGGATGGCCGTGGCAGGCAAGGACGGCTGGATGAGCCTTGTCGGCGATGGATCTGCCCGCGAACTCGCCCGACGTTTTATGGCGGGCTGCAAACGCTAAACAAAAGGGGCGGCCAAACATCGGCCGCCCCTTATTTGTTTCTACAGACCCAGTTCCTGTCGCAGCTTTCGCGTTAGGCCCTTGGTCACAAGCTGGTGCGAGTGATCGATCAGATCGGATAGCTCCCCATCGTCCCAATCCTCGACGGCTGCCACCTTCAGCCAACCCCCGCGCGGCAGATAGGGTGCCCGCTCGGCCCTCCCCTGTTCCCTCAGCAGTTCATAGGCAATCTCGGAGGCCTTGAAGCACAGACCCCCGTCGTCGCCCAGCATGGCGAAAATCTTGCCACCAACCTTGAAGGTCTGAAAGTTCGGGCCAAAGGGGCGCTCGACCGTGGCCGCTGTGCGCGACAGACAAAATGTCTCGACCTCAGCCGGCTTCATCGCACGCCCCTTTAATCACTCAGGCATTCACGCCAAGGCCGATCGGGCAGACAACCCCCGTGCCGCCGATGCCGCAATAACCGGCCGGGTTCTTGGCCAGATAGCCTTGGTGATAGTCCTCGGCGTAATAGAACTCGCCCGCCGGCAGGATTTCGGTGGTGATCTCGCCACGCCCCGCCGCGCGCAGCGCTTGCTGATAGGCCGCCTTGGACGCCAGCGCCGCGTCGCGCTGGGCTTCGTCGTTATAATAGATCGCCGAGCGGTACTGGGTGCCGATGTCATTGCCCTGACGCATGCCCTGCGTCGGGTCATGGTTCTCCCAGAACACCTTCAGCAGCTCTTCGTACGGCAGCTTGGCCGGATCAAACACGACCTGCACCACCTCGGAGTGGCCGGTCTTGCCCGAGCAGACCTCTTCATAGGTCGGGTTCGGCGTAATCCCGCCCGCATAACCGGCCGCCGACGAGTAAATGCCTTCCTGCTGCCAGAACACGCGCTCAACGCCCCAGAAACAGCCCATACCGAAGACAGCGACTTCCAGACCTTGCGGCCACGGCCCCTTCAACGGCGTGCCCAGCACGAAATGGGTCGTATCGGTTGCCAACGGTTCGGCGCGCCCCGGCAGCGCCTCATCAGCGGTCGGCAAGGTATCGGCTTTTTTCAATAACATGGGCGGACTCCAGATTCTTTTGCAGAATATCATATGGGAACTGCAACGGCGCTTGCCCATCCGTCACGTTTGATTTAATCAGCGCCCTCTCGCCGGACCGCTCCCGGCGAATCTGCTCCGGACGCATCCGGACACACAGTGGATTAGGACAGGTGGCCGAGTGGTTGAAGGCGCACGCCTGGAACGCGTGTATAGGGGCAACTCTATCGAGGGTTCGAATCCCTCTCTGTCCGCCACCACCATTTTTTCCTTCAACATTTTCAGCTACTTGCCTCCATTTTTGGCTAACTGGGTGTGAAGGTTAGCCATTTCCTGCTCCGTTTTCGTGCCGCCGATGCGAGCCATAGCGGCATCTGCGAGGCGGATTTGATCGCGCTTCCTCGTGTAGCGCTGCACCTCTTTTGACGTCTGGTGGCCTGTCACTGCCATGATCTGGGCCTCGCTTGCCCCCGCATCTGCAAGGCGGGTAGCTGCTGACTTGCGAAGACCATGCGCTGAGCAATGCCCTAGCCCCGCGGAACGACACGCCTCTCGGAACCAGTTACCGAAGCCGCCGGCGGTAAAGCCCACCCCAGCCTGCGTTTGCAGGAATAGCATTTGGTTTGCTGGTACCTCACTCAGCGAAGCGGCCAAGCGGGGATGGATAGGAAGCTCAAGTTCCGCCCCCGTCTTCTCTTGCCTGACCTGAATGCGCCCCGCCTTGAGATGCTGGCGGCCCATCTGGCGCACGTCGCCGGATCTCTGCGCGGTATAAAGCAGTAGGTCGAAGGCTAGGCGCTCTCGCGTGCCGACATCCCACCGAGCCTCAAAGGTGGCTATCTCTGCTTCCGTCCATGTGTGGAAGCCTTCGGACGCTATCCGTAAGGGCTTAACGCCAATAGCCGGATTGTCGTCGCGCATTTGCCGCGCAACAGCGAACTGAAGCATCCACCGCAAGACCTTCACCATGTTGTTTGCAGCGGTCGGTGTCGCTGCTCGCTTGTCGCGCATGGTCAGAATGTGGGATTGCCGGATACCCTTTACGGGTAAGTCGCCGTAGTCGGTACGCAAGCGCTCGATGATCCCGCGATAGGTCGCTTGGGTGGTCTTGGCCATTAGCGACCACTCCGCCGATGAGTATATGGCAACAGCGAGTGCATTGATGGTTCCGGGCTTAGTGCGCCCCTGTCCAATCACCAGCTTTGCGCCGCCGCCTTCAGTCGCCGCTTGATATGCTGCAGCGAACTCAGAAGAACCGGGCACGCCGGGCAGGTAGATGGTTTTCTCGCCCTTGCGACGATAGCGGAAGCGCACCTTACCGTGACGGTCTCGGAAGGACGTGACGTTCTGAAATCCGATTACCTTAAGGCCTCGTCCCATTTGGCGGCCTCCTCATCGCTCGCAGCGGGCACGCCGCTAGGTGAAGTGCTGTGCAGACGAACAGCGCCACCCGGCAGGACGTCAATGGCGGCCGGAACGATCCCGCGCTTGCTGAGAGCATCCACGACGCGCAGCAAATCGATTTGGCGAACCACTTTAGTCATCAAGCTCACCAACAACGTTAGCGATGCGACCCGCTTCGCCCAGGCGACGAGCAACGTGGTAAGCCACCAACCCCGGACGAATTACTAAGTTAGCGTCGCTAAAACCCAGAATACGGGGATAGTCTCGACGCTTGCCCCGCAGGCCCTCTTTGGGCCGCTCGTGGTAAAAATCGAAATCGTACTCATATTCACCGCGCACCTTTCTGAAGGTGATAAAGTCGTTCAGGTGTTTGGTGGCGAGTTCTTCTAAGGTTGTTACAGTTTGGAGGCTTGCAATGGGGTCCATCGGCCGCAAGTTTTCTTCGGTCGGAGTGGCACCCAGCACGCTCTCAAATATGACCTCCTTGGAAAGCTCCGCTGCATTTACGACCGGAACGCCCCAGTCAACCAGTTGGCGCATCAGGGCGAACTGGAAGACATGCCATGAGGTGAAGGCCGCCCACTTTCCCTCTGGTGCCTTATAGTCAAGCGTTTCAAGCCAGCGCCTGAGCGACTTAGGCGTGCTGTCGATCGCATTCACCACGTCAGAAAATCGATAGACGCGGTGCTCGCTTAGGGGATCTTCAGAAGGAAGTGGGCTCTCGTTCATACCCTGTAGGGTATCTTATTTTAGGCACCAGTCAAGACGCACCCTATAGGGTACCTTTCTGCGCACCACCCACTCCCAGCACATCCCTAATCAACGACAGGGCGCAAGCATCTGACCAGTCGTGA
>NZ_JSYD01000049.1:0-18859 GCF_054824005.1 Brevundimonas sp. GN22
GCTGTACCACTCGACCGGCGGCCTTGTGGGCGTCGGCTCGGTGCTGCTGAACGGTGGCCGTATGGTCACCCGACGCCGCTTCTCGGCCTCGACCTTCTGGCCGGACGTAAAGTCGTCGGGCGCGACCATGTTCGTCTATATCGGCGAGCTGTGCCGCTATCTGGTGAACTCGCCGGAGAATGCCGACGAACGCTCGCACAAGCTGCGTCTCGCCTTCGGCAACGGCCTGCGCCCCGACGTCTGGGAAGAGTTCCAGTCGCGCTTCAAAGTGCCGGTCATTCTCGAATTCTACGGCTCGACCGAAGGCAACGTCTCGCTGTTCAACTTTGGCGGCAAGCCGGGCGCGATCGGTCGCGTGCCTTCCTATCTGAAGTCGCAGCTGAACATCCGCATCATCGAACTGGATCCGGAGACCGGCGAGCCGGTGCGTGGCCCCAACGGCCTGTGCAAGCTGGTCCGTACCGGCGAGACGGGTGAAGCCATCGGCGTGATCGGCAACACCATACGTCAGGACTTCACCGGCTATGCCGACAAGGCCGCGACGCAGAAGAAAATCCTGACCGACGTCTTCAAAAAGGGCGACCGCTGGTTCCGCACCGGCGACCTGATGCGTCAGGACAAGGAAGGCTACATCTACTTCATGGATCGTCTGGGCGACACCTTCCGCTGGAAGGGTGAAAACGTCTCGACCGCCGAAGTCGAACAGCACCTGTCCGAAGCGCCGAGCGTTCAGGAAGTCATCGCTTACGGCGTTGAAATCCCGGGTCAAGAAGGCCGCGCCGGTATGGTCGGTCTGGTGCTGGAAGGTCCGTTCGACGGCAAGGCCTTTGCCGCCCACGCAGACGCCAACCTACCGCCGTATGCGCGTCCGTGCTTCGTACGCGTACTGGAATCGGCCTCGACCACGGGCACCTTCAAATACCGCAAGGTCGATCTCGTCAGCGACGGCTTCGATCCGGACAAGGTGAAGGGCCAGCTCTATGTCCGCGGTGGCGAGGACGGCTATCAGCCTCTCACCGAAGAAATCCGTCAGGCCATCCTGACCGGCTCGATCCGCCTCTAACTGGCGACATCGGCATAAAAATCAGACGGCGGGGTCAAACCCCGCCGTCTTTTTTTGCGCTCTACTTGGTGGTGTAGCCGCCGTTGACCAGAATGGTCTGGCCCGTCATCCACCAGCCCTCGGTGACGAGGAAGCGGATCCACGGGGCAATGTCCTCGATATCGGTCAAACCCGTCTTGCTGATCGGCGACAGGGCCGCTGCAGACTTGTGATAGGCCTGCGCCTCGGCGGATTCCTGACCGTAGAAGAAGGGCGTATCCATCGGCCCCGGCCCGATTGCCGTCACCGAGATTCCCCGATCACCAAACTCCTTGGACGCCGCGCGGGTAAAGTGCTCGACCGGAGCCTTGGTCCCTGCATAGCTGGAATAGAAGGGCGTATAGGCCCCCAACAGGGACGTCACCAAGGTGCAGATGGCACCATTGTCGTTCACCGACTTGCCTGCCTCTTTCAGGAAGAAGAAGGCCGTTTTGGCGTTCACGTCGCTCATAGTGTCGTATTCGGCCTCGCTGATGTCCAGCATTGGCTTCTTCAAGACCTTGCCGACAGTGTTCAGCGCGATATCGGGGCGACCAAACGCGGCTTCGGTTTCGCGAAACAGACGCTCTACCTCGCTGACCACCGTCAAATCGGCCTGAACCGTCAGTGCCTTTGCCCCCGTCGCCTCGATCGCCGCCACAGTATCGGCGGCGTCCTTGGCCGTTTCGGCGCTGTGGTGATGGACCACGATCGCCTTGGCTCCCCGAGCGGCAAAGTCACGAGCCACCAGACCTCCGAGGTTCTTGGCACCGCCTGCAATCACGACGATCTTGTCCTTAATAGTCCGCTCCATGCGGTTACTCCCTATGTGTTCGGTTACACATATCGGAGTAATGTTTGCCTAAAGGCCAATAAAGCGCCATTTAAAGACATCATTTGTCAGATCGGTCGATCAATGGACAGGCTTAACCTGTACCGCATATTTACACATGTGGCAGAAACACGAAGCTTTACCAAAAGCGCGGATCGACTTCACATTCCAAGATCAAGCGTATCGGCTGCAATATCCGATCTGGAGCGCCGCTTGGGTGTGCGATTGCTTAACCGTACCACGCGTAACGTCTCGCTTACTTATGAAGGCGAAGCTTTACTAGAACGCTGCCTCGACCTGCTCGCCTCGTCCGAGGATATCGACAGCATGTTTCGCGACGACCACGAACTGGCCGGACGGATCAAGGTCGACGCTCCCAGCCGGATCGGCCGTCAGATCATCGCCCCCGCCCTTCCCGACTTCTTTGCATCGTGGCCTAATCTGCAAATCGAACTGGGCTTTAGCGACCGACCCGTCGACCTTATCCAGGAACAGGTCGATATCGCCCTGAGAGCTGGCCCCCTCGTCGATTCCGGTCTGAAAGCCCGCAGGATCGGCAAGGTCCGCCAGATCAATGTTGCCAGCCCGTCGTATCTGGCGCGCCACGGCACGCCCGCCACACCCGACGATCTGGATCACCATCTGCAGGTTGCCTACACCTCGCCTTCCACTCGCCGCGTGCTGGACTGGGAATGGTTTGACGGCGAAAAGACCCACCACCGTCCCGTGCGCTGGCAGGTCAGCACCAATAATGCCGAGGCCTATATTGCCTGCGCCCTCGCCGGCCTCGGCCTGATCCAGATACCTGCCTACGATGTGGCCCGCCACACCGGGGCCGGGGAACTGGTTCCTGTCATGGATGACCACCGTCCCGAAGACATGGTTTTCAGCCTCGTCTATCCCGGTCGCTCCGGCTCCAACCGGCGCATCCGCATTTTCAGTGATTGGCTGGCAGACCAGATCGCCCGCGCAACTGCACAGGTCGAAACTTCACCTTAAGCATTAACCGTCACAAGAAGGGCGAAGCTTTCCATCTCGCGGACCCCTCGGCCTATGTTCCAGATTATCGGCATCATCATGCTATTCGCCATGGTGTTCGGCAGTTTCCTGCTGCACGGCGGCAAGATGGCGACCATCCTGTACTCGCTGCCTTACGAGCTGATGGCGATTTTCGGGGCGGGCATCGCCGCCTTCCTGATCTCCAACTCCATGCCGGTCATCAAGGGCACGCTGGGCGGTCTGGGCAAATGCTTTGCCGGCCCGAAATGGAAGAAGCAGGACTATAAGGACCTGCTCAGCCTGCTGTTCCAGCTTTCCAAGACCATGAAGTCCAAGGGCGTCATCGCTCTGGAAAGCCACATCGAAAAGCCCGCCGAGAGCCCCATCTTCCAGAAGTACCCCAAGGTGCTGAAGGACCATTTCGCTGTCGATTTCATCTGCGACACCCTGCGTATGATGACCATGAACCTCGAAGATCCGCACCAGATCGAGGACGCCATGGAAAAACAGCTGGAAAAACACCACCACGAAGCAGGCGAGCCTGCACACGCGCTGCAAAACCTTGCTGACGGCCTTCCGGCTCTGGGCATCGTGGCCGCCGTTCTGGGCATCATCAAAACCATGGGCTCCATCACCGAGCCGCCGGAGGTTCTGGGCGGTATGATCGGCGGCGCTCTGGTCGGTACCTTCCTCGGCGTGTTCCTTGCCTACGGTCTAGTCGGCCCCTTCGCGGCCCGCCTCAAAGCCATCGTGGACGAGGAAGCGGCCTATTACAAAATCATCCAGTCCGTGCTGGTCGCCCACCTTCACGGTAACGCAGCCCAGATCTCGGTCGAGATCGGTCGCGGCGATATTCCCTCGACCATTCAGCCCAGCTTCGCTGAAATGGAAGAGGCACTGGCGGCAGCCCCGACAGACTAAACAATACACCGGCCGATATCATAGCGGGGCTCGAAACAGCGGCCCCGCGAGTCGTTTCCGGGCTATTTTACAAAGCTCGTGATTGCCTTTGAAACAAAAAATGTGATCGGGAAATCAAACGCTACAGCGGAAATTCGACCAGAAATTTAGGCTAAAACCAAGGTTTTATGAAGAATTTTTCCCATACTTTTCAATCGTCACAGCTATTTCAACAGCCCCCTGTGCACGACTTCACGAAGGCGTGAGAATTTCGCTTGCGATTCCGCTCACGATCCCGTTATCTGTCGGTCAGCGAGGCTTTCGGCCCCGCCTCAACCTTCTCAAGGAAGACTAACATGCGCATCACTGCCCTGATCGCCGCTTCGGCCGCTGCTCTGGCCCTGGCTGCTTGCCAACCGGCTGCTGAAACCACCGAAGCTCCGGCTGCTGAAGCTGCTGCTGCTGAAGCCACCGACGCTGCTGCTGAAGCAACCGACGCTGCTGCTGCTGCAACCGACGCTGCTGCTGAAGCCACCGACGCAGCTGCTGCTGCTCCGGCTGCTGACGCTGCTGCTGCTCCGGCTGCTCCGGCTGCTGAAGCTCCGGCTGCTGCTCACTAAGATTTATATCTTAGGCTCGCGGGGCTTCGGCCTCGCTGGCGAGAAAGGGGTCACCTCAGGGTGGCCCCTTTTTTCGTGCCCGTTTCAGGTCTAGACACACCCATCTGATGACCTACGACGCTCCCGACGCGAACCCCTCTTCTCCGCAACTGCTCTGGGCCGAGGATGGCTCCCCGCGATCCGGCCGGTTCGGTGACGTCTATTTCTCGAAAGATGACGGCCTGTCCGAAACCCGCGCCGTGTTTCTGGGCGGCTGCAACATGCCCGAGGTGTGGCATGGCCGGACCCGTTTCACTGTCGGCGAACTGGGCTTCGGCACCGGTCTGAACATCATCGCCCTGATCGACCTGTGGCGACGGCATCGCCCCGGCGACGGACTGCTCCACGTCTTTTCCGTAGAGGGCTACCCCCTCACCCGCGCCGAGGCCGAGCGCGCTCTGGCCGCGTGGCCCGATGTAGCCGACACCGCCTCCGCCCTGCTCGAGCAATGGCCCAGCCAGCGCCCCGGCTTTCATCGTCTGGACCTGCCCCAATGGGGCGTCACCATTGATCTGGCCATCGGCGAGGTGGAGTGGGCACTGGCGCAATGGCAGGGCAAGGCCGATGCGTGGTTCCTTGACGGGTTCAGCCCCGCACTAAACCCCGGCATGTGGTCCGAAGACATCATGGACGCTGTGGCCGAGCACTCGGCAGACGGGTGCCATCTGGCGACCTTCACTGTCGCCGGTGCGGTACGTCGCGCACTCACGGCCAATGGCTTTAGCGTCGCCAAATGCCCCGGTCATGGCCGCAAGCGCGAACGGCTCGAAGCACGCAGGGAAGGCGTGCGTCCCACCGCTGCCCCGCCCAGTATCGCCATCATCGGCGCAGGCATCGCCGGTAGCGCCCTCGCCCGCGCCGCCCGCGCCCAGGGGCTGTCACCCGTCGTGATAGAGGCCCGCCATCCCGGTGCCGAAGCCAGCGGCTTTCCCGCCGCACTGGTTACTCCGCGACTGGACGCCGGCGATGCCTTTATCAGCGGCCTCTATGCACAGGCCCTCGAGCGCGCAAACCAGCTTTACCGGCGCATTCCCGGTGCCATCCTCGCTCAAGGCGTCCTGCAACTGGAACATGTCGAACGCGATGCCAACCGCTACGACAAGATCGCCGCCCAACCGCTCTGGCCCGAGGGAGCGATGATCCGCCTCTCCGCGTCTGACGCCTCCGCACATCTCAATGAGAAGATGCCCATGGGCGGCCTGATGATGGCCGATGCCTTTGCCCTTTCTCCGGCCAAAGCTCTCGAAGCGTGGCTGTCGGATACGCCCTTGGTCATGGCCCGGGTCGAGGCGCTGACCCGCAGCGAAGACGGCTGGACGCTCACCGACGACGAGGGTCAGTCTCTGGGCACATTCGACCATGTGGTTTTGGCCGCCGGTTGGGGAACTGCACACCTCAGACCAGGCCTGTCGCTCGCGCCGGTCGCAGGACAGGCCGACTGGACAACCGACGACAAGGCGACGCCCGAGCCAGCCGTGGCATGGGGCGGCTATAGCGTCCCGACAGGCAACGGCCTGTTGTTCGGCGCGACCCACGATCGCGGTGTCGATGCGCCCGAACCCTCGCAAGAGGCATCGGAGCGTAACCGCGCCACCTTGTCCGAAGTTCTTCCCGTTCGGTGGAGCCGCCATGCGGACGCGCCGTTGAACCGCCGTACAGCGGTTCGCGCCACCACCCCTGACCGGCTTCCGATCTGCGGCACCGTCGAAGACGGCCTGCATGTGCTGACAGGGCTGGGCTCGCGCGGGTTTTGCGCCGCTCCACTGCTGGCCGAGCACCTGATCAGCCACATCGTCGATGCGCCGTCCCCCCTGCCTGCGACATGGGGTCGCCGCCTTCAGCCCCGTTGATACGGCACCCGCCGTTTCGATTAAGTAACACAGCTTACCGTCTGTTCATTTGACGTATTGAACAGTCTGTATATCCCTGCGTTCTGTCAGAACGTCCGGCTTCATCGCCGCGCGGAGAGTCCGTGTGTTGTCCGCAATCCCCCCGTCCCATTTTTCTTTGCCAAAGCACCTCCCGATGAATGTACTGCGATCCTACGCAATCCTTCTGACCTGCCTTTCTGCCGTTTCACTGGCAGCGTGTGGCGAGAAGGAGGTGAAAGAAAAGCCTGATAGCAGCATCACCGTCAGCGTCGCTGATGCCTCGACCGCCACCCTGCCTTTCAAGGTCGTCGCCTCCGGCAACGTCAGCGCCTGGGAAGAAGTGCCCGTCGGTGCCGAGACGGGTGGCCTGACAGCGGTCTCCATCTTCGTGGACGAAGGCAGTTACGTGCGTCAGGGCCAACCGCTGGTCCAGATGAATGACGCCCTGCTCCAAGCCCAGTTGCGCCAGCAGCAGGCTGCCGTCCAAACCGCAGAGGCGAACGCTGCACGCGACAACGCGGCGTTGGCCCGCGCCCAAGAACTGAAGGAACGCGGCTTCCTCTCGCAAGCCTCGCTGGATACAGCACTGGCCAACCAGCGTGCTTCCGAAGCCAATCTGGCTTCCGCCCGCGCAGGCCTTGCCGAGACCCGCACCCGCCTGTCCCAAGCCACCATCCGCGCTCCAGTAAGTGGCCAGATCATCAGCCGCAGCGTGACCAAGGGCCAGATTATTGCCGCGGGAACCGAGCTATTCCGCATGGTCCGTGACGGTCGCCTCGAACTGGACGCACAGGTCCCCGAGACGCAGCTTGGCGCATTGCGCGCCGGTCAGACCGCCGCCATCACTTCGTCGCAGGCGGCTCCGACCACGGGCACCGTCCGCATCGTTACCCCCGAAGTGGATGCCCAGACCCGTCTCGGCGTCGCCCGCATCAGCCTTGCCTCCGGTAGCGGCCTCAAGCCGGGCATGTTCGCCCGTGCCGAAATCGACGCTGGCACACGTGAGGCCACCGTCGTTCCTACCCCTGCCATCCTCTATCGCGACAACAAGGCCGGTGTGTTTGTGGTCGGCACCGGTAACAAGGTCTCCTTCGTTCCGGTCCGCGTGATCCAGCGCAACGACACCCAGTCGTCGGTTGAGGGCCTGAACGCCGGTGCGCGCGTCGTCGTCGGAGGTGCCGGCTTCCTGAACACCGGAGACACGGTCAAGATTGCTGCGGGTTCCACTGCCCGTCCTGCGGCGGCACCTGCGCCCGCTGCCGCCCCCGCCGCACGCCCTCAGGCCGCGAACTAAGGCATCACACAGATGAACCAGATTTCGTCCTGGGCGATTAAAAACCCGATCCCCATCATCCTGCTGTTCACCCTGCTGACCCTCGCAGGGATCGTCGGCTTCTCGTCGATGCGGATCAACAACAACCCCGACATCGACTTCCCGCTGGTGAACGTCGTGGCCGCCCGTCCGGGTGCCGCGCCGTCCGAGATGGAGGTTCAGGTCACCCGCGTCATCGAGGACTCGCTGGCGGGTCTGTCGGGTGTGAAGAACATCTATTCCAACGTCTCCGACGGCGTCTCGACCACCATGATCGAGTTCGAGTTGGGCACCGACACCGAGCGCGCCACCAACGACGTGCGCAACGCCATGAGCACGGTTCGCGGCACCCTGCCTCAAGACATGCAGGAGCCGACGGTCACCCGCGTGGACATCACCGGTGACGCCTTGATCACCTATGTGGTGCGCTCCAACACCATGTCGCCCGAGCAGATTAGCTGGTTCATCGATAACGATGTCTCCAAGCGCCTGCTGGGTCTGGGCGGCGTCGGCGAAGTGAACCGCTCGGGCGGTGTGGACCGCGAAATCCGCGTGGAACTGGACCCGCAACGTCTGGCAGCCTACGGCGTCACCGCCGCGCAGGTCAGTCAGGCACTGGTCAACGTAAACAACAACCTGCCCGGGGGCCGTGTGACCGTCGCAGGCTCCGAGCGTTCTGTCCGTACCATCGGTTCGGCCACCTCGCTGGAGCAACTGGCCGGCACGCTTGTCCCGCTCGGCAATGGCCGTAGCGTGCGTCTCGAAGACCTTGGTCAGGTTGTCGACAAGTGGGGCGAGCCGCGCCGTCTGGCCCGCTACAACGGACAAGAAGCGGTCACCTTCGGCTTCCTGCGCTCGCGCACCGCCTCCGAGGTCAAGGTCTCGGAAAAAGTCCGTCAGGAAATCGAGAAGCTCAACGAAGAGCATAAAGGCCAGCTGACCATCGAAGAGGTCACCTCCTCGGTCAAATATATCGAAGAATCCTACATGGCCTCCCTGGAGGCACTGGCACTGGGTGCGGCTCTGGCTGTGCTGGTGGTGTTCATCTTCCTGCGTGACTGGCGTGCGACGCTCATCGCCGCCACGGCCATGCCGCTGTCGCTGATCCCCACATTCGCCTTCCTCGCCCCGATGGACCAGTCACTGAACGTGGTCACGCTGCTGGCGCTGTCCCTGACCATCGGCATTCTCGTCGATGACGCCATCGTGGAAATCGAGAACATCGTACGGCACATGCGCGATGGCAAACCGCCTTATGACGCGGCCTTCGAGGCCGCTGACGAAATCGGTCTGGCCGTTGTCGCGACCACCGGCACCATCATCGCCGTGTTCGCGCCTGTCGGTTTCATGCCCGGCATCATCGGACAGTTCTTCAAGGCGTTCGCTCTGGCAGCCTGTATCTCGGTTTTCTTCTCGCTGGTGGTCGCCCGTACCCTGACCCCGCTGATGGCCGCCTATCTGCTCAAGCACACCAAGCACGAGGACAAGGATCCCAAGTGGATGCCGGGTTATCTGCGCGCACTGGAATGGTGCCTGAAGTTCCGCTGGGCCGTGTTTGGGTTCGGGGCGCTGTTCCTCGTCGGCTCGTTCGCTACGGCCATCGTGACCAAGATGTCGTTCGAGTTCATGTCGCCGGCCGACGAAGGCCGCGCGGCGTTCCAGATCGAACTGCCACCCGGCTCGACCCTGCGCCAGACAGACGCCATCGTTCAGAACGTCAGCCGCCAGTTGAACGCCCGCCCGGAGGTCGTCTCGGTCTACGCCGCCATCGGCGGTCAGGAAGTGACGCAGGCCAATGTCTTCGCCGACATGGTGCCCAAGGGCGACCGCGAACTCAGCCAGCAGGAGTTCCAGCGCGTCATGGTCGACGAGCTGAAGAAGATTCCGGGCGCTCGTGTACGCGCGGGCATCGCCCAGCAGGGCGGCGGTCCGGGTGACGGGACCAGCTACGAGTTCGCGCTTCTCGGTGACGATCCTGCCGTATTGGATCAGGTCGCCCGCGAGGTCGAGGACGATATGAAACGCGTTCCCGGCCTGGCCAATGTGGTCAACACCTCGGCAATTGCGCGTCCTGAAATCGTTGTCACACCGAGACCTGACGAAGCCGCCTTGCTGGGTGTGTCCGCAGGTTCGATCTCGCAGGCGGTGCGTGTTGCCACCATCGGCGACGTCGACCAGAACTTGCCCAAGTTCAACCTTGGCGACCGCCAGATCCCGATCCGCCTGCAACTGACCGAACAGGCACGCGAAGACCTGTCGGTGATCCAGAATCTGCGTGTTCCGACCGCCTCCGGTGCTACCGTGCCACTGAGCGCCGTGGCCGATGTCGAGTTCGGTGCCGGTCCCGCCAGTGTGGCGCGTCGCGACCGCTCTCGCGTCGTCTCTATCAAGGCCGAGTTGAACGGTATCACAACCGGTGCAGCAGCCCAGGCCGTGCAGCGTTTGGAGTCCGTCAGGAACCTGCCCGATGGCGTCCGCCAGATTCCCGCAGGCGATCAGGAGTTCATCCAGGAGATGCTGATCGGCTTCGGCATCGCCTTCCTCAGCGGTATTTTGCTGATGTATGCGGTGCTGACCCTGTTGTTCAAATCCTTCGCCTATCCGATCACCATTATGGCGGCGCTGCCTCTCGCCATCGGTGGTGCGATCCTCGGCCTTGTAATGATGGACAAGAGCTTCTCCATGTCGGCACTGATCGGCGTGCTGATGCTGATGGGTATTGCCGCCAAGAACTCGATCCTGTTGGTGGACTACATCATCATGGCCGAACGCGACGGCATGACCCGATATGAAGCCATTATGGACGCCGCCCACAAACGGGCGCGTCCCATCCTGATGACCACCTTCGCCATGGGCGCGGGTATGGTGCCCATCGCCATCGGCATCGGTGCCGACGTCGAGTTCCGCTCGCCCATGGCCGTGGCGGTGCTCTTTGGCCTGATCTCCTCGACCTTCCTGTCACTGCTCTACATTCCGGCAGTGTTTACAATCGTGGATGACATCGCCCACTTCTTCCGCCGCCTGCTGAACCGCGCGTTCGCAAGCCAGAAACAGGGCGCTGACGGACAATCGATCAGCAAATACTGACCCTGACCTAACTCCGAAAGCCCCCGCCCAGCTGGTCGGGGGCTTTCTTTTTACCGAGGCCGTGAGGCATGACACCTTCTGCCAGACAGATGTGGGGCCGGTATCGGGCCTGCCATCCCTATGCGCCCGAAGCGCCCTATGAGTGCTTCCACTTCTGCGACAACCGCGAGGACGCCGACATGTGCGCCGATCTGGTGGTTTCCGGGATCAAGCGCGCCACCGCAGCATCGGTCGCGGAACTGGAGTTGTCCGGTATGCGCCAGCCCGTCGTCGGCGACGTCTCGATCGTGACGCGATGGGATGGCGAGGCCGTCGCCGTTATTCGCACCACACACGTCGAAATCCGGCGACTGGACGATGTGGATGAGGCCTTTGCAATGCGCGAGGGCGAAGGCGACAAGACGCTCGCATGGTGGCGTCAGGCCCATGAGGCCTATTACCGCCGTGCATTGGCCGGCAGCGGTATCACGGTCGACGGCGATCTGCTGATCGTTTGCGAGCAGTTCGAACTCGCGCTCTAGGCAAAGAAAAAAGCGGCCGGATCGCTCCGGCCGCCAGTTGCTCGATAGTTTAACGGGATCAGTAACGCAGGCGCAGCGTCAGGCCATAGGTACGCGGTTGCCCAAGGAAGGAAGCGTACGTCTGGGTGTCCCGTGCCGGATCATAGTAGGAGCCGTTCGACTGAAGGCTGGTCTGGAAGGCCGAACCCATCAGCGGTTGGTTGATCGACACCTGCTTGTACTCGGTGTCGGTGATGTTTTGGCCCCACAGCTCCAGCGCCCACTTGTCATCCTCGGAGCCAATGGTGATGCGACCGTTCACGACACCGAACGCATCCTGCATCTTCCACGGCAGCAGGTCCGAACCGGTGTTGAACTCGGTCATGTACTTGCCGGTCAGGTTGAAGCCTGCGCGCAGACCGTTGCCGATGGCGCGGTCAAAGGCGATCGAGCCCGTGAGCGACCATTCCGGAGCGAACGATGCCGTTGCCCCCGGCAGCAGCGACAGTTGCGGGAAGTTGCCCGGTACCGTCATATCGGCAGCAGTGAAGTCGCCGTACTTGGTTTCGGCGTAGGTCACACCACCGGCCAGGACCAGACCTTCGACCGGAGTGAACCAAGCGAAGTCGGCGTCAACGCCGCGCGAGGTCAGTTCCGGGATCGATTCCACCACAAAGGCGGTGCCGAGGAAGGTGTTCAGCTGGAAGTCTTCGAACGTCTGGTCGAAGTAGGTGACGTTCAGCAGGACCTTACGGTTGAACAGGGTGTTCTTCAGACCGACTTCGAAGGAGTCGACCGTTTCCGACGGGAACAGCAGCGACGCGTTCGGCGTGATACCGGTCTGCACGCGGTCCATGTTGTAGCCGAAGGACTTATAGCCCTTGGCGTACGAACCGTAGAGCATGACGCTGTCGTTGAACTTGTAGCTGGCCTTGAAGGTGCCGCTCAGTTCGCCGTCGTCGAACTTCTCCGAGATCGTGCGGTTGTTATACAGCGGGTTCGCCCACGGAAGGCACAGGTTGCCCACCAGAGTGCTCGCCGCAGCGCCCACGACGCCGGCCAGAGCGCCTGCGTTACCGATGGCGCTGGCGCAGGCCAGACCATTGGTGCCGATGTTACGCTGCAGGCCGTTCAGGTTCTTTTCGTCCAGCGTGTAACGCAGACCCAGCGTCAGATCGAACTGCTCGGTCACGCGCCAGGTGTTGTTGGTGAACAGTGCGAATGACTGGGTGGTCTGGGTGTACAGATCCTGCACGCCATGACCCGGTGCGAAGACCGGACCGGTCGGAGCCGTCGGACCCGCAGGTGCCATGCCGCCCGTCAGCATGCAGCCGCCCAGCGTCGTAGCGGTCTGGCCCGGACGGGTCAGGCAGCCGATGATGTTCGGGCTGATCGGCACGGCCGGATTGGCTGCATTCAGCGACGACGTCAGCAGCAGCGACAGGAACGGCGTGTAGGTCGCGCCATAGTAGTACGAGTCATCACGGCGGATTTGCTCGCGGGTAGCGAACGCACCGACCAGCCAGTCCAGCTTGTCGGTCGAACCGGCCAGACGGATTTCCTGCGTGATGTTGTCCAGCGAATAGCCGTAACCGCCGTTGTTCTCGCGGTACATGTTATCCAGCGTGGAGTAATCGAGGTCCATGCCGTTGGTACCTTCCCACGCGCGCCACGAGGTGAGCGAGGTGAAGGTTGCGTTCCACGACGGGATGTCGATGTTCACTTCTGCCGACAGGCCCATGTCTTCCATGGTCTGGTCGGTGCCGCGGTTGGAATAGGCGGTGCGGGTGAAGGGCGTTTCGCCGAAGCCTGCGACCGGAGCGGCAATCTGACCGCCCAGAGCTTGCACGAGGGCATAGGTCGGGCCGACGCGGTTTTGAACGGCCACGCAGCAGTATTCGTCACGCTTGGTATAGTCCGCGATCAGTCGGATCGACACATCGTCCGACGGCAGGATCAGCAGTTGACCACGTGCGGTCCAGAAATCCTGGTTCTGGTCGTCGGTAGCTTCGCGCGGGCCATTGCCGGTGACCACGTCGTAGTAACCGTCACGCTTGCGGGTACCCAGATATAGGCGACCGGCGATGTTGTCGGTGATCGGACCGGTGACCGATCCGGTCACGCCCCATGCGCCAAAGTTACCGGCGGTGGCTTCCAGATTGAACTCCGGCACGAACGACGGAGCGGCCGTGATGATGTTGATCACGCCTGCCGAGGTGTTCTTGCCGAACAGGGTACCTTGCGGACCCTTCAGAACTTCGATGCGGTTCAGCTCGCCCAGGTCGCCGAAGCCGACCGAGTTACGCGAACGATAGACACCGTCGATCACGACGCCGACCGAGCTTTCCAGGCCCGGGTTGTCACCCACCGTACCCACGCCGCGGATACGGGCGGTGGTCGAGGCTTCCGACTGGGTCGAGGTCACCGTCATACCCGGCGTCAGGATCTGAAGGTCCTTGATGTCCTTCACGCCCGCGCCTTGCAGGGTTTCCTGCGACAGGGTCGTGACCACGATCGGCACTTCCTGCAGGCTCTGCTCGCGCTTCTGGGCGGTGACGATGATGTCATCGACCGAGGTCGGTGCATCTTGCGCGGATGCGGCACCTGCGACCCCGACCGCCGCGCCGAAGGCAACGATCGATGCAGTGCAACGCAGTCTGGTGGAAAATTTCATAGTACGGCTCCCGGCTTCTCAGCCCGGCCGCGTCGATGGCGACCGCGCTCGTTTCCTGTCCCAAATTCGACCCCCACTCATTTAATCGGTGCGGGTTCAGTTGAATTGGGTAGTGCAAGCCTCATAGAGCGACAAGCTACAGTGTTAGCTGAACGATGTTTTTTCTAATGACTTGGCGGACTGTGGCCTCAATGAGACACAATTACCTGACGTAGCGTAACTTTTTCTTAGGTTTCACGGGTCTTTAGCGGACCCGCGCCACCTATGCGTGTGCAGATTTTGGCCGTCTGCGGGCCGCCAGATGAAGGAAGATCGCGCCCACACAGGCCGACAACAGGGAGCCACCCAGTACGCCCAGTTTCACTTCGATCTGCTGGGGCGAATCCACGGCTCCAGGCACTGCCAGCGCGCCGATAAACAGGCTCATTGTGAAACCGATGCCGCAAAGCATGCTCACGCCATAAAGCTGCATCCACGATGCCCCCGTCGGCTTGTCCGCCAACCGCAGACGCGTGGCCAGCCAGGCCGCACCGAACACACCGATCTGCTTACCCAAAAACAGACCCAGCGCGATGCCAAGGACCAGAGGCGCGAATGCCTGATCTAAAGACAGGCCGCTGAAGCTGACCCCTGCCTTGGCAAAGGCGAAGATCGGCAAGACCAGGAACGCAACATAGGGATGCAGGTCATGCATAGCGTCGCGCAGAGGACTGGCTCCCGTCTCGCGGCGCGGATTGACCGGTACCACCGCGGCAAACGCCACAGCCGCCAGCGATGTCGAAAGGCCCGATTTCACTGTCAGCCACCACATCGCGGCAAAACCGATGCACCAGAAGGCCGCCGCCAGTCGCCAGCGTCCCAGCACCGCCATCACGGCCAGCACGCCCACAGCCCCGAGCAGCGGCACCAACTGAACGCCCTGACTGAACAGCACGGCAATCAGGGCAATGGCTCCCAGATCATCGACAATCGCAAGGGTCAGCAAGAACACCCGCAAGGACGATGGCAAACCGCGCCCGACCAGGCCGAAAACAGCCAGCGCAAAGGCAATGTCGGTTGCCACCGGAATAGGCCAGCCCTCATGCGGCCCACCCAACAGATTGCTGACCAGCAAATAGATCCCGATCGGTGCGACCATACCCCCCAGCGCGCCGATGATCGGCATGGCCAGTTTCTTCGGGTTGCTCAGTTCGCCCTTTAATATCTCGTATTTGATCTCCAGACCCACCACGAGGAAGAAGACCGCCATCAGGCCTTCCTTGATCCAGTTGGCGACCGTCTCCTCCAGCCTCAGCGGCCCGATCTGCAGGACCTGCACGCTTTTCAGCCATGCGAAATAGTCCGCCGACAGGGGCGAGTTGGCGACGATCAAAGCCGCTAGCGCGGCCAGCCCGAGGGCGGCACCGGAGGCGGCTTCCGTCTTGAGGAAGTCGAGTGTGAGTTTCTTGGCCACGTCAGAGATCCGATAATCGGTTAAACTTGGGTGGCGTCAGGTTATCGACGGACGCCGGACCGGATTCGCCGCACATAAGCACAAGCGCCAGCCTGGCCCACAATCCGGACAGCCCCAAAGGCGTCACAGGACCGGAGCCTGATCTCTACCGCTATAAATACCCCACTACCGCAGGGGTTCAACCCTTATCGACATTGCGAAACGCCATGGGATAGGCCATCTGCCCCTCATGTCCGTTTCCCCGACCTACCGCCCCGATCCCCGCTTTGCCCAACTGGGTACCGAGTTTGGCGAGACGGTTGCCGCCGCCGAGTTTCCCAAGACCGAACTTCGCCTGCGCCACAACCGTGCCGCCTCAGAGGTCGGGCTGGATACTCTGACGGACGAGGAATGGATTTCCCACTTCGGTCGCTTTGCGCCCCTGCCCGGCCAGCCCGAGCCGATCGCCATGGCTTATCACGGCCACCAGTTCCGCGTTTACAACCCGCAGATCGGCGATGGCCGCGGCTTCCTCGCCGCGCAGATGCGCGACACCGATGGCCGCCTGATGGATCTCGGAACCAAGGGCTCGGGCATCACCCCGTTCTCCCGCCACGCTGATGGCCGACTGACCCTCAAGGGCGGCATGCGCGAAGCCCTGGCCGCCGCCATGCTGGAAAGCCTTGGCGTGCCGACCTGCCGCATCCTGTCCTTGGTCGAGACGGGCGAGGAACTGGAGCGCGGTGACGAGCCGTCCCCCACCCGCTCAGCTGTGATGGTGCGCCTGTCGCACAGCCACATCCGCTTCGGCACCTTCCAGCGCGCGGCCTATTACAGCCGTCGCGACGAGCTGACCGAACTGGTGGAACACGCCCGCGCCAACTATTATCCACATCTGATCGAAGGCGATGCCGCGGGCTTCTTGCATGAAGTCGTACAGGCGCAAGCCAAACTCTGCGCCCGCTGGGTCGCCGCAGGTTTCGTCCACGGCGTGCTGAACACCGACAATCTGAATGTGACTGGCGAAAGCTTCGACTACGGCCCGTGGCGCTTCCTGCCGCACTACGAGCCGGGCTTTACCGCGGCCTATTTCGACCACGACGGCCTCTACGCCTTCGCGCGCCAGCCAGAAGCCGTGTTCTGGAACCTGACGCAACTGGCAGGCTGCCTGAAGCTTATCGCCGACTCCGAAGGTCTGGTGGCATCGCTCAACGGCTTTGGTCCCGCCTATATCCGCGAGCTGCGGGCCGCCTTCGTGATGCGCCTTGGTGTGAAGTCTGTCGGGGAAGCCGCTGACCAACGCCTCATGGACTGCACGCTGGCGCTACTGCGCGAAAAGGGCGAGGAACTGCGCTGGGAGCCGCTCTTCTTCGACTGGTTTGGCGGCTTCTCGTCGTCGGCACGCGCATTGGGCGGCCCGCGCGGCAAGTGCTATCAGGGCGAGGCCTTCGACGCCTTCCGCTATGCCCTGATGGAGCACGAGCCGGACAACCCCGAGCGTCTGGAGCACCCGATGTTCCGCAAGGCCGAGCCTGAAGAGATGCTTATCGACGAGGTCGAAGCCATCTGGGACGCCATCGCCGAGCGCGGCGACTGGCAACCTCTGAACGACAAACTGGCCCGACTGGAAGCGGCCCGTCAGGCGTGGGGCTTCTAACCCTTAAGCCTTAGGTGGCCGCTCTGGCGCGACGGATCTTGCTGGTCTTGCGCGCCAGCGACCGCTTAATGACCTTTAGCGGAGAGGCCATAATCGCGTCCTGCTCCCTGAGCCTGCGTTCCAACACATCGATGCGCGCCCGCGACGCCGTCAAGGCGTTGCGCGCGTCGTTATACTGACCCAGCACGAAGGCGTGCACCGTGGCATCGGCTTGGGACTGGCGTTCGGCAGCCGCCGCGAGTTCCGCAGCAAGCGCCTCGCTGGCCTGCGTCTGCTTGTTCAACTCGTCTTCCAGCGCTGCGACACGTTGTTGGTACTGCACTTCCAGCGCTGCGATACGTTCTTGATGCTGCGCGTGCTCAGCCGTCTTAACTGCGTCGTAGTTCGCCAATTCGCTGAGTTTGTTCGACAACTGCGTGGTCAGGTCTTCAATCTGCGCTTTGAGGCCTGCGATCTCTTCCAGAGCTTCCTCGTGCAGCTTCGCACGCTCGAAGGACTGGTCGATCAGCGGACGGATGGGATCGAACTTGGGATGGTTGTCACCAAAACCACTGTTCAGTGTACGGATGAAGTCCAACGCGAACAGCGAATGTGACTCGGCAATGAAGTGGGTAGGGGTCGGTCCGCCATATGGCACGCCGGTTGCCCCGGTGATGGCGCGCTCTTTGGGAACACCAATCCATTCAAAGTCAAAGTTGTCTCGGATCCACGCATACATGTGGCCCAGCCGCTCGTTCATCTCGGCGACATTGAGCGCGTAGAAGGTCGCCACCGTGTCGTAGCGTTCGAGCGTCGGATAGATTTCGGCGATCAGAATACGCTCGTATTGGCCGTCGATCATCTTGGCGAACTTCTTGAATGCCGCCTTCCAGACAGGGAACCAGTCATCCCAGTTCCGGACAGCAGATACGCGCCGCACGCTGTCGCGGCATAGTTCTTCGAGGATGTCAGTCGACATCGTCTCGTGCGTCAGCCCATCCACCATGCTGATCGCATCGACAGGGTCCATGACCCAGACGTCGGGCTCCAGCTCCACCACGCCGGTGAACACGTCGCGGGTTACGTCAAAGACGAACAGACGTTCTTCGACGTTAGAGCGACAGTTCAGCTCGGGCTGGTGCATGCCACCCGCGTCATTCACCCAATAGTTGGCGAACTCGGGCGGCAGTTTGGTGAAATCGAAGCGGAAGCGCGAGACGGGGTCGCTCATCATCGCAATGGTAGGCCGGCGCCATAGGTGACGGCGGTGCAGGATCACATGGCCATTTAGCGTCGTCGCCAAATGCCCCACGACACAACCACCAAGCGTCACCATACCCGGCAAGTCGGGATTAGGTTCGCTTCGTATGGTTTGATCTTGATCCGGCACAGCCCCTCCGATCGTACAAATATACTCAAAAATCGAAGACTATTATTCCCCGACCCGGCACACATCGCCGGAATACCAACATTTCGGAATGACAAAAAGGTACGAAACGTTATCCAAACGTCGCAAATGGTAAGCGCACTTACTCAAAGAGTTTACTCAGAGAAATCTCAAGTTCAGATTCCTGCGTTACGAGAATATCGCACAATATTGGACCAGCTTTGCTACCCATGCTCGGATTCACCGCCTGAAGTGAATTTCACTCACAATGATTTTACCGCCTTGCATAGCTTGGCCGCAGCCACCACCTACGTTCTGAAACACCCGTGGTTGCAATTATGTCCCTCTGCCCCGCCTCCCCTTCACACCGCCCTGCGCACTTACGTCTCCTGCCCCGTCGGCTCGATAGGGACGTCACCCGCTGCTCCACTATTCAAAGAGCAGACAGGCCCAAATCCGAACGAGAACTCAGGGTGCGCGCCATCTGGA
>NZ_JSYD01000050.1:0-19831 GCF_054824005.1 Brevundimonas sp. GN22
CATTCGGAACCAAGGAAGGCGAAGGGTGCCGCCAGCGCGCCGGTCGATACACCCGTCACCACATCAAATACAGGGCGGGTTCCGGAGTCACTCCAACCCACCAGCAGTCCCCCGCCATAGGCGCCGTTCGCGCCGCCGCCCGACAGAGCCAGCAGGTTGGTCTCGTTGCGGTCGGCCATCAGGTTGCCGAACTCGTTCAGGAAGTCGGTGACGCGTGCATCGACGCTGGCCTGCGCCTGCGCCGGCGTGACACCCGCCTTGGGATCATTCAGACGCAGCGGGCCATCGGGCCGGTCAAGCGTGCCGCACGCTGCGAGGCTTGCGGTCAGTGCGAGAGTGGCTAGGGGACGGAGCAGAGAGCGCATGGAGTTCCCAAAGTGATCGGCGTTAAGGCAAGTCTTTAATGCCAAGCGTTGCCAATCGCTATCTGTTCCCCAAATTGGAAATAGGCGTCATGATTTTGCACGACGTAACCGAATGAAGGAATGGCTGTTGCCCCTTATCCGACTGATCCTGAACCTGCTGTGGTTTTTCACGGGTGGCTTTGCCACGGGATTCGCATGGCTGTTTGGAGGGCTTTTGCTGTTGCTGACCGTCGTCGGCGCGCCGTGGGCCTTTAGCGCGTGGCGGATTGCTTCCTACAGCTTCTGGCCCTTCGGGCGCGAGATCGTCTGGCGTGATCCGGATGCCAGCGTCGTCGGTGTAGGCTGCCTGGGTATCGGCATGAATGTTATCTGGCTGGTATTGGCGGGATGGTATCTGGCGATTGGCCACATCCTCGTGGCCGTGCCCCAGTTCATCAGCATCATCGGTATCCCGTTCGCGCTGAAGAATCTGGAGCTGGCCAAGCTGTCGCTGGCTCCGGTGGGGCGGATGATCCGCCCCAAGAGCTAAACCGCTCAGGCGGGCGGGCTGTCTTTCTGGAGCGCGCGAGCCAGTGCCGGTCGCTGGCTAATGCGCTCCAGATAGTTGTCATAGGGTTCACCGGCGGGCATCGCCGCCCGGTACCACTGCAGCAGACTCCCAAACAGGATATCCAGTGCCGAGAAATCGCCGAGGATATAGCCGCCGTCCTTGATGGCCGCGCTCCAGCGGCGTTCCAGCCCAGCATAGGCTTCATTCTGAACCGGCGACCAAGTTTCAGGGCTGCCCGAGCCCAGAACGCCTTCTACGACGCCGCTGTAGAGGCCCAGCCATGAGAAGTATTCTGCGCGGCGTGGATGGGTCGGTGTAGGCGCGAGATTGGCTATGCGGAAACGGTCGGTCAGGAAAGGAAAGATCAGCGCGGACTCGATCAGCAACTGATCGCCGACCTCGATCGCGGGCACCTGTTTCAAGGGATGGGGGTTATTGCCATCAGGGCCGCCCGAGCCATCCATCCTGCGGATCGTCACATAGTTGACCCTGTAATCGGCCCCGAGCTCCTCCAGCAGCCAAAGCAGTCTCGTCGAGCGCGTTTGCGGAGAGTGGTGGACGATGATGGACATGGGCTTCCTCGGTATTTTGTATTGTTTTGCCGCATCCTAACGCCGTTCGAGCGGTCGTGCGAGACAAGAAAAAGCCCCGCCGGAACGGTCCGGCGGGGCTTCTTTTTCGGAGTGAACCTTCGAAGGCTTACTTCGGGGAGATCATGTTTTCCGGACGGACGTACTGGTCGAACTCTTCGTTCGTCAGGTAGCCACCGCCGACAGCTTCTTCGCGCAGGGTGGTGCCGTTCTTGTGCGCGGTCTTGGCGATCTTGGCGCAGGCGTCATAGCCCAGCTTGCCGTTGAGTGCGGTGACCAGCATCAGGGAGTTTTCGAGGCCACGCTTGATGTTGTCTTCGCGCGGCTCGATGCCAACAACGCAGTTGTCGGTGAAGCTGATGGCAGCGTCGGCAACCAGACGGACCGACTGCAGGAAGTTGTAGGCCATGACCGGGTTGAAGACGTTCAGCTCGAAGTGGCCTTGCGAGCCAGCGAAGGTCAGGGTGGCGTGGTTGCCGAACACCTGAGCGCAGACCTGAGTCAGCGCTTCACATTGGGTCGGGTTGACCTTGCCCGGCATGATCGAGGAGCCCGGCTCGTTTTCCGGCAGGGCGAGTTCGCCCAGACCCGAACGCGGGCCCGAACCGAGGAAGCGGATGTCGTTGGCGATCTTGAACAGCGAAGCGGCAACGGTGTTGATCGCGCCGTGCGAGAAGACCATGGCGTCGTGGGCAGCCAGAGCTTCGAACTTGTTCGGAGCAGTGGTGAACGGCAGGCCGGTGATGGCGGCGATGTTTTCAGCGACCTTTTCAGCGAAGCCGACCGGAGCGTTCAGGCCGGTGCCGACAGCTGTACCGCCTTGCGCCAGCTCCATCAGCTTCGGCAGGGTCGATTCAATGCGCTCGATGCCGTTGGCGACTTGTTGGGCGTAACCACCGAACTCTTGGCCCAGCGTCAGAGGGGTCGCGTCCTGGGTGTGGGTACGGCCGATCTTGATGATGTGGGCCCAGGCCTTGGCCTTGGCGTCCAGAGCAGCGTGCAGGTGCTTAAGGGCCGGGATCAGGTCGTTGACGACCTGCTCGGCGCAAGCGACGTGCATTGCGGTCGGGTAGGTGTCGTTCGACGACTGGCTCATGTTGACGTGGTCGTTCGGGTGAACCGGCTTCTTGGAGCCCATTTCACCACCCAAAATCTCGATGGCGCGGTTCGAGATGACCTCGTTGGCGTTCATGTTCGACTGGGTGCCCGAACCGGTCTGCCAGACGACCAGCGGGAAGTGGTCGTTCAGCTTGCCTTCGATGACTTCGTTGGCAGCCTTGATGATGGCGTCAGCCAGACCTGTGTCCAGCTTGCCCAGATCGCGGTTGGTCTCGGCGGCGGCGCGCTTGACGATGCCGAGGGCACGCACGACCGGCAGCGGCTGCTTTTCCCAGCCAATCTTGAAGTTACCCAGCGAGCGTTGGGCTTGGGCACCCCAATAGCGGTCGGCGGCGACCTCGATAGGGCCAAAAGTATCGGTTTCGGTACGGACGTTGCTCATCACGAACTCTCAGACGTGGCGGGAAGTTGGTTGGGGGTGTAGCACTTGCCGCCGTCAGGGCAAGGGAACTGACCTAAGGAAAAGGTACGAGTGCGTGACGCAGGGCTGGATCGGAACCGGAAAGGTACGTGCGCGTGAAGATGGCGACGCGGTCGAGATCATCATCGACGGCCTGACGACACAGGCAAAATACTACAAGCCGCTGGTGTACGAGTTCATGCGCAAGGATTGGCAGTCACGCCCTGCGTGGGGTGACCACGTGGTGGAGATTTTGATGGAACACGTCGGCGACCCGCCGTGGATGGACCTCGACAATCTGGCCAAGGCCCTGCTTGATTCCATCAAAGGCTATCTGTTCCACGACGACAGTCAGGTCGCGCGCCTGCTGGTCGAGCGGTTCGAGGGCGAGCGCGAGCGGATCATCATCCGCAGCTATCCGCGTCAATCGAAGGGCGGGTAACGCTCGAACGAGGGCAGGTGGTTCAGATCGGCCATCCAGCCGATACGTTCGGCGGTTTGTATCTGGCCTCCTAGTGGAATGACATCCGGGTTGTCCAGCGTGGCGGATTGCACGTCGATCATGCCAGGGAAAATCGTCTCGTTCAGATAGAACAGGCTGGTACCGCAATTGCCGCAGAACAGTCGTTGTGCGTCGGGCGACGAGGCGTAGCTCTTGGGCTTGCCGGAAATGCGAATGTTATCCCGCTTCACCAAGGCCCAAGATACGGCTGGCGCGCCCGAGGCGCGGCGACAATCCGTACAGTGACACAGCGCGTGATGATCAACCTCTGCGGTCATCTCATAGTGGATCGACCCACAATGGCAGCGTCCTGAAATCATAACCCTTCCCCCCTCTTGGTTCTTCTTTTGTTCTAATCGGTCTCAGCGAACATTGCGAGCGGAATGTTCATCCCGAAGAGTGTGTGAAGCGCAGGAGTGGCAGCCGGAACTGCATTTCCGAACCCACGAACAGTTGTGGCTCTGACGGGGTGTCGATTTCCGCCTCGGCTTCGCGGCGCGCGACACAGGCCCGCGCCGACTGCGCCAACCCCAGAAAGTCGTCCGCTGTGGGGAGGTTTTCCAAAATACAGGCGTCGAACCAGGGATAGGTCTCGCCTTCGCCGCAGCCGAACGAAGACCGGTCGCGTCGCGCCGCCGTAAGGATCATACGGTTGGGGGCCTTCAGCGCATCCACAAACGATCCCGAATAGCAGGCTGACAGCACCAGCACCGTCGGGCGCGCCTGGCACCAGCGGCGGAGCATGACGGCCAGGTCGACAGGCGTGATGCCCTTGGTGTCTCCGAAAACGATCTCTCCGGGCACGCCGTGCGATGTCATATAAAAGAAGCAGCCACCCGTACCGCTGGACAGTGTGTCGCCCAACTGGCGCAGGGCCTCGGCAGGGGCTGCGGCGTCTCTCTTGGCAGGGTTCAGCGTAATAGAGCGATGATGAGCAGAGGGCATGCCTGCTTTGACAAAGGCGCTCGACAGGTCACGCCGCGCATTATCGAACGCTTCAATCGGCCTGCCGTCTCCGTCGCGCCAATCCCCGGCGATTACGACCGACGACCAACCGTCCAGTCTGGTCTGGGCCTGACCGGAGACGGCAAGACAGAACGATACTGCAATCGCACTCGCACAGGCGAGCACCTGTTGGATAATCCGTAACGACACCTACTGCCCTCCCGAGTAGCCATGCCGACAAAGATACCGGCCGGCCCTGTGTGGGACCGGCCGGCGTCAGATTACCGAAATATGCAAGGGCGCAAAGCCCAAAGCTTAGCTGGAGGCGTTTGAAATCATGGTCTGGATGTCGGCCGGTTTCCGGATGTCGCTGCCGGGAGTTTTGAGAACCTCCAGCTTGCCGCCCTGCCAAAGCCCGACCTCCAAAGCCTTGGTCTGAGGATTGACCAGCAGATAGGCGGCATCCGATCCGCCCTGATGAGGCTTATTGCCACTCAGATAAAGAACATCTCCGTCCTGCTGCAGCGGACTTTCAACCTGCATATTGGTTTTGAAGGCGTCGAACTTGTCGCCCAACAGGACTTTCAGCGGTTGGCTGATCACGCTGTTTTCCAGCAGGCCGCTTTGTGACGGATACTTGCCGTTGGCCGACTGGAGTGCGGCCCATTCGCCGGTGATCGGGGCAGAAGGGACTGAAGGCGCGGGAGCAGGTGTCGTTTCGCTGACCGCAGCGGGCGGCTCGGACGCGGGTGCAGGGGCGTTCGCATCACCACAGGCTGTCAGTAATAGACAGGTGCCTGCTGCGGCAAGAACGGTGAGGCGGGGGAGGGTCAGGCTGTACATAAATCAACTCCACATCGGCGCAGGGGCACGGAGGTACCGGGGCACCGATGTGGAAACGGGTATGACAGCGCGGCGGTTGCCGTTATTTTTTGCGGAACTGGTCCAGCGAAACGACCTTGGCTTCGCCGCCTTCACCCGACGGCGCGGCGGGCGCAACTTCCGGGTCACGCACAGGCGTGGGCAGCGGCGCGATCTCGGCCTCTACGATTTCCGGCTCGTCGAACTGCAGCATGAACTGCACGCTCGGGTCATAGAAGCGCACAATCGCGTTGTACGGCACATTCAGAACCTTGGGCGCGCCGCCAAATTTCAGCATGACGCTGAACTGGCTGTCGGAGACTTCGAGGTCCCAGTACTGGTGCTGAAGGACGATGGTCATCTCGTCAGGGTATTTCGCGGCAACATCATTGGGCAGGGTAACGCCCGGAGCGCGCGTCTTGAACGTGATGTAGAAATGGTGGGCACCGGGAATGCCTTCCGGTGACGCAGCACGTTCGAGCGCCATGCGGATAACCCCGCGCAGAGCATCCTGAGCCAGCTGCTCATAGTTCATATCGTCGATCGGTGGTTGCTGATCAGTCATGGCTGGCCTCAAAACTCGCGTTGCGAAGTGTTAGCGATGTGTGGGCCGCGATGAAAGGTGCAGTCGTCTGTCAGACGCGCTTTTCAGCAAATAAGTTTTGATGGAAGTGGTGGGTTTCTGTTGGCAGGCACCCACCGAGCCCCGCCTAAGGATCTGAACCCCTAGGACTTAGATCGGAAATTCACCGAACTGCGTTACGCAGCGAGGCGGACTTCACCAGCGAAGTTATCGTTCGCATTTAGTTTAAATAGCCCGATACGATGAGCCACGTCGGGCGAAAGCAACCTCTTTACACGTCCGTCGATGCTAGTCGGCCCCATACTCGCCCCGCCGATAACTCAAGGAGGAAAGAGAATGGTGGAGCCGCCGGGATTCGCACCCGGGTCCGGTCCGCTTATTACAAGCGCGTTTATCGCCATAGTCCGAGCAAGCCCGAACACCTTGAATATAGAGACGCTTTTATCGTCTCACAAGGGGCGTGGCGCAGGGATGTGGCGGGGCCAGTCGCGCTGCTGGTTGCGGAACCAGGTCAGCTGGCGTTTGGCATAGTTGCGGGTGGCCTGTTTCATAGCGTCGGTGGCGTCTTCGCGAGACATTTCACCGGACAGCCATGCGGCAATCTCGCGCACACCGACGGCCTTCATGGCCGGCAAGCCAGCGTCCAGATTGCGGGCCATCAGACGCGCGACCTCTTCGACTGCGCCGGTATCCAGCATGATATCTACGCGGTGGTCGCAGTTGGCGTAGAGAACATCGCGCTCGGGCTCGACGATGATACCGCGCCATTCGTGCTGGTGGAGAAGGGGACGGGTGTTGGCTTTCCAGTGGCTTAGGCTCTCGCCGCTGGCCTGATAGACCGACAAGGCCCGTACCAACCGTTGGCGATCCGACGGAAAGATGGTCTGTTCGCTTTCGGGATCAACGGCGCGCAGTTCGGCGCGGAAGGCGTCCTCGCCGATTTGGTCGTAGTGCGATTGTACGTGGTCACGAACCGAAGTCGGCACTTCAGGAATATCGGCCAAGCCTTTGGTCAGGGCGTTAAAATAGAGACCCGTGCCGCCCACGATGATGGACGGGCGGCCCTGCGAGCGAGCTTTAGCGAATTCGTCCAGTGCAGCTTCAGCCCAGCGACCCACCGACCAACCGTCGGCGGCATTCGCGACGCCATAGAGGCGGTGTTCGGCCAAGGCTTCATCCGCACGCGAGGGGCGGGCGCTCAAAACATCCAGATCGGCATACAGTTGCTGACTGTCGGCATTGATAATGACCGCGCCGGACTCCAGCGCCAAATCCAGCGCCAGCCGCGACTTACCCGAGGCGGTCGGCCCTGCGATCAGGGTGATGGCTGGCGATGAATCGTTATTGGACAATGGTTCAGGCTCGCGGTTCTCTTCACACGGCGATAGAAGGCCCTCAACGACGCGGCAAGTCCCGCGAACGTATTGCTGGAGTTTCCCTTGATCGACCGCGCATCTGTCATCGCCGTTCTTGATACCGTCATTGACCCGAAATCCGGGCAGGGGCTCATGGCGTCGGGCATGGTGCAGGGTTTGGTCGTGGATCAGGGCCGTGCAGGCTTTGTGCTTGAGGTCGCAGCGCAGGATGCCCCGCTTTATGCCCCGGTGCGCGACGAGGCAGAGGCCAAGCTTAAGGCGCTTGAGGGCATGGATCGCGTGTCGGTGATCCTGACCGCCGAGGCCGTCGCAAAACCCGCACGCCGTACTGCCAGCCTTTCGACCGCAGCGGTCGAGCAGACCAAGCCCAAGGCACCCGTTCCGACCGAACGTCCTGCCCATGTCAAACGCGTGCTTGCGGTGGCCAGCGGCAAGGGCGGGGTGGGTAAGTCCACCGTATCCGTCAATCTCGCTGCGGCACTCGCTAAGCGGGGCCTGTCGGTCGGTATTCTGGATGCCGACGTCTACGGCCCGTCCATGCCGACGATGATGGGGATATCGGGCAAGCCTGACTATGTGGACGGCGCAATCGTCCCGCTGGAAGCTCATGGCCTGAAGGCCATGTCGGTAGGCCTTTTGACCAAGGGAACAGACGCCATGGTATGGCGTGGTCCTATGGCATCCCAGGCTATCAACCAGATGCTTAGCCAAACCCGCTGGGGCACGGCCGAACAGCCGCTGGATGTCTTGGTGGTCGATCTGCCGCCCGGTACGGGGGACGTTCAGCTGACCCTTATCCAGAAGACGCCGCTGGACGGCGTGGTCATCGTCTCGACGCCGCAAGAGGTTGCGCTATCCGACGCGCGCCGTGCGCACACGCTGTTCGAGAAGGTTGGTGTCCCGACGCTGGGTCTCATCGAGAATATGAGCGGCGACATTTTTGGGCGCGGCGGAGCGAAAGCCGAAGCCGAGAAACTGGGCGTACCCTATCTGGGTGATCTGCCGCTGGATGCCAGCGTGCGGGAGGGAGGTGACGCGGGGACACCCGTCGTCGTGGCCGTTCCGTTTGGCGATATCGCGAGCCGTTTCGACGCGATTGCCGAAAGCTTGGCTAAAACCTTGAATAGCTGAGCCGTACGTTTACCATAACCCTTCGTTGAAATCGCCAGTCTGCGATTCACGCTTGCAAAAAGGCGATGCATCTCTGTGCGTTGTCGAGCGTTCAGTCAGGCCAAGTCACCAGGGAAAGGAGCTTTCCGTGAACGAAAAAAGTGTGCTGCGGAAATCGCCGATGGCTTCGCCAGAGGCACCGGTCAAGGCTGACAAGCCCAAGACAAAGGTCACCGCGTCCAAGTCGCTACGGGACGAGTTTGCAATGGCCGGGCTGGATCACGCTACCAGCGTCTATACCAAGATGACGATGACCGAACTGGATCGTCTGATGGGGCGCAAGAACTACTCCAAGGACGAAGCGATCGCCCGTCTGGCCTATAATATGGCCGACGCTATGCTGGTCGCGCGGGAAATTTAATTTTCCCTCTTCCCTAAAGGCCAAGGCTCACCAACTCTCCTATCTGCATTCGAAGGAGATACGTTCTGTGAGCCTCGACCTATTGTTCCAGCCATTCACCATCAAGAACCTGACCCTGCCGAACCGGCTGGTCATGGCACCGATGACGCGTTCGTTCTCGCCGGGTGGCATTCCGACTGACGAAGTGGCTGCTTACTACCGCCGTCGTGCCGAGGCCGACGTGGGCTTGATCGTGACCGAGGGGACGGTGGTTGACCGGCCCGCAGCGCGTAACGACGAGAACGTGCCGATCTTCTACGGCGACGCCCTGCCAGCCTGGAAAAAGGTGGTCGATGAAGTTCACGCCGCCGGTGGCCATATCGCTCCGCAAATCTGGCACGTCGGTTCCGCCCGCGGGCAGGGCGCAGACTGGAAGCCCTTCGGCAAGGTCGACAGCCCGTCGGGCATGACGGCACCGGACAAGGTCAAGTTCGAGCCGATGACCGAAGAGGACATCGCCGACACCATCAGTGCTTTCGAAAAGTCAGCGGGACACGCGCGCGAGCTGGGTTTCGATGCGGTCGAAATACACGGAGCCCATGGGTACCTGATCGACCAGTTTATGTGGGACGGTTTGAACCGCCGCGACGATCGGTGGGGCGGTAAAACCCTGTCTGAACGCAGCCGTTTCGCTATCGAGGTCATCAAGGCCGTCCGGCGCGGTATCGGCGAGGATATCCCGCTGATCATGCGTCTGTCGCAGTGGAAACAGCAGGACTATACGGTCCAGATGGCCAAGACGCCGGACGAGATGGCCGCGTGGCTGCAGCCGATGGCCGAGGCCGGTGTGGACGTCTTCCACTGCTCGCAACGCCGCTTCTGGGAGCCGGAGTTCGAGGGTTCGGACTTGAACTTTGCCGGATGGGCAAAGAAGCTGACGGCCAAACCGACGATCACGGTCGGGTCGGTTGGTCTGGATGGAGAGTTCCTCGCCAGCCTGACCAAGGGTGAAGGTGCCCACAAGTCGGACCTCAATGAACTGCTGCGCCGTCTCGAACGTGAAGAGTTTGATCTGGTGGCCGTGGGCCGTGCGTTGCTGGCGGACCCACAGTGGGCCTCCAAGGTGAAGGCGGGCAAGTTCGACGAGACGGTCGACTTCGACCGCAAGCACATGATGAACCTGTACTGATAGAAAAAGGGCCGCTCGAAAGAGCGGCCCGATTTCTTTGCGGTTTAGCTGATGGGCTCGACCACGACGGCGGTACCATAGGCCAATACTTCGGTGGTTCCGGGCATGATCTCGGTGGCGTCATAGCGGACAGCGAGAATGGCATTGGCCCCCATCTCGGTGGCGTGTTTCAGAAGCTCGTCATAGGCTTCCTGACGAGCCATTTCAGCCAGTTTGACATAGGCACCGATACGACCGCCGAACATGGCGTTCACGCTACCGACGAAGTCAGCCACGGCATTGCGGGACCGCACCGTCACTCCACGCACCATGCCCAACTGGCGCACAACACGGTATCCGACAAGGTCGTTAGTGGTGACGATGATCATCGCAGTATTCCCGTTTTAGAGACGCTCCAGCGTCCGGAAGGTGAAGGCGTGATCGTCTTTCTCTGTGCCTTCATGAGGCTCGTTGAGAGTTTCTGTCCACGCGGATTCGTCAAAGGCGGGGAACAGCACTTCGCCATCGGGCGCGGCGTCCACCTCGGTGATGTACAGGCGCTTGGCCTTGGGCAGGGTGGCCTCGAAGATCGCCGCGCCACCGATGACGCAAACTTCGTCGACGCCGTCCTCCATTGCCTGTTCGCGCGCCATCGACAGCGCTTCGGACAGGGACGTCACGACCACGCAGCCCTTGGCGGCGCTGTGCTCATGGTAGGACTCGTCTTTGGTCAGGACCAGATTCAGTCGGCCCGGCAGCGGGCGCAGCGGCAGGCTTTCCCAGGTCTTACGGCCCATGATGCAGGGCTTGCCGATAGTCACAGCTTTGAAGCGCTGCAGATCGGATCTCAATCGCCACGGCAGATCGCCGTCTTTGCCGATAACTCCGTTGCGACCGCGCGCAACGACCAGTGCGATAGAGGGTAGGGGCAAGGCGTAGTCTCCAAACGGAATCAGGGGCGGGCGAACCCGCCCCCTTACGCCGTAAGGTTAGGCTTCTGGCTCCAGCAGATTCAAGCGGAACAGAACGCCACCGATTGCGGCACCGATCAGCGGGGCGACAATGAACAGCCAAAGCTGGCTAAGCGCTTGACCACCCACCAGAACGGCAGGGCCGAAGCTGCGGGCCGGATTGACCGAAACGCCCGTAACCTGGATGCCCACGATGTGGATGACGGCCAGCGCGATACCGATGGCGAGACCGGCAAATGCGCCATGACCCTTGCGGCCCGTCACGCCCAGAATGACGATCAGGAAGATGGCCGTGGCAACGATCTCGAAGATCATACCGGCTTGCAGACTGTAACCACCGGGCGATCCGGCTTCGAAGCCGTTCTGACCCAGTTGGGCAAAGCCTGTCTTGGCGATCATGCCAAGGATGAAAGCACCCAGAAGGGCACCGATGAACTGAGCTACCCAGTAGACCAGCATGTCTTTGGCCGACATACGACCAGCGACGAACGCACCAAAACTAACGGCCGGATTGACGTGGCAACCGGACACCGGCCCAATGCCATAGGCCATCGCGACGATGGCAAAGCCGAAGGCGAGGGCGATGCCCAACTGGCCAACGATATTAAACCCGCCGAGTACGGCAGCACCACAACCGAACAGAACCAAGACAGCAGTGCCGATAAGCTCGGCTGCGAACTTTCTGATCATGGAAAGCCTCCCATAGGCCTGTTCTGCCAGACGTTCCGGCAGAATCAGTCCCCGAGAGATGAATCAGTTGGCGGCTTTTGACCATCCACTGTTTCGTGAGTTTACGTTTGAGGCTTTAACCAGTTCAACCACTTACGCTGCATCGCATCTTCAATATCGATGTTGTTCATGGTGCAGTAAATCAACAGCATTCCGAGGACATCGGCGGCCTCGTCTGCTTGCGATTGCGTGTTCGGAACGCCCCGTGCGCGGCTGGTAAGGCGCAGGTGTTCTTGCGTCAGTTCGCCCAACTCTTCTTGCAACTTGAGCAGTGCCCAGTCGCGGTCGCGATTGATGGAATGTTCGCGCGCATAGATGTCAGAGATGCGCATAACCGCATCCTGTAGGTCTTTGATATTCATGATGTCTTTGGGTTTAGACCGAAACGGCGGCCTTGATGTGCGGCCACGCCTCATAGCCCGACAGGACAAAGTCCTCTGGGCCGAAAGCAAACAGGTCCGTGTGCGGCGCGATCTGCATCTGCGGGAAGGGCAGAGGCGTGCGCGTCAGTTGTTCGCGCGCCTGATCGAGGTGGTTTAGATACAGGTGTGCGTCGCCGAAGCTGTGCACGAAATCACCCGGTTCCAGACCCACGACCTGCGCCACCATCAGCGTTAACAGCGCATAGGAAGCGATGTTGAAAGGCACGCCTAAGAACACATCCGCCGAGCGCTGGTAGAGCTGGCACGACAGTTTTCCGTCCGCGACGAAGAACTGGAAGAGGCAATGGCAGGGGGGCAGGGCCATGTCATCGACGTCGGCGGGGTTCCACGCAGACACGATGTGGCGGCGGCTGTTCGGATTGGTTTTCAGGCCATGGACCAGCTTTTCGATCTGGTCGATGACGCGGCCATCCGGCGTCGCCCACGAGCGCCACTGCTTGCCGTAAACGGGACCCAATTCGCCCTCGGCGTCGGCCCATTCGTCCCAGATGCTGACCTTGTTTTCCTTCAGCCAGCGAATATTGGTCTCTCCACGCAGGAACCACAGCAGCTCGACAATGATGGAGCGGGTGTGCAGCTTCTTGGTGGTGAGAAGCGGGAAGCCTTTGGAAAGGTCAAAGCGGATTTGGCGACCAAAAACGCCCAGCGTGCCAGTGCCAGTGCGGTCCTCGCGCTGGATGCCGTTGTCCAGAATATCGCGCAGTAGATTCAGGTACTGCCACTCGGGATGGTCAGCGGGGGCCGCAGCAATGCGGTCGTGGAGATCGGCGAGGGCTGCGTGCGCGTTCATTCGAGAAGGATGCCAGCGAATCACCGCTCTTGTCAGTGGCATCGACCTACCTCTTGTGGACGATATCGATCACAAAAAGTTGGGCCCGCTAGCTGTGGCTAACGGGCCCGATTTAAGGCTTTGAAATGGCTCAAGTCCCCGGCGCGAGGCGCTCGTTCTGGACCCAGCCGATGTTGTCGTTGTCATCCATAACTTCCCACCAAACGCCTTCGCGTTTGCCGGTCGGATAGACGCGCAGGCCTTGTGGCAGTGCGCGCACAACCGATCCACCTTCCGGAGCCGTGCGCAGGGTGGACGGTTGCTGAACGGTATAGGTCTGGATCGGGGCTTCGGCCGCAGCGTTACCGCTCAAACCACCCAATTGAGTGACCATGTCGGTGTAGGCCTGAATGAACGAGGCAGCTACGATGCGACCGATCTCGGTGTTTTCGTACGCGCCGCCGCCCAGTGCACCAGCGCCAAAGCCGGCAGCACCGGCACCCCACGACATGTTGCTGCGCGAGGCATAGCCTTCGGTCACAGCCACAGTCTCGGAGGTGCGCACGCTGGTGAGGGACAGGACAGTGTTGGCTTCCTGGCGACGGGTGCGAAGGCCGCCTACGATGGCACCGGCGCGACCGCCAAGAGCGGCACCCGCCAGACCCGCTAGGGCAGAGCCACCTGCGTTATCGTTCTGGCTAGCGATTTCGCCGACCAGCACATAGTCGGCTGCACGGACTTGACCGCCGCCGATGTTCGAGCCGCGTTGCAGGTCGCCACCGGCGGCCATCTCGCGTTCGCGCTGGGCGACGCTCAGACCCGACCCGCGATCAACCAGAGTGAAGCAGCCCGAACGCTGAATGACGACACGCAGCAGCGACTGCGGCGGCGAAAGCTGCAGTTCACGCCAGTAGCTGGATTGTCCATCAGTGATGGTGATGGTTCCCAAGTTGGTCGTGCAGCGCGGGATTGCCGCTATTTGCTGGTCTTGGGCGCGCTGTGCACCGGTGCGACGGGACTGGGCGTCGGCAACCGACGGCAGACCCATGGTCAAAGCAATCGCGACAATGACGAGCTTCGAAGGCTTGGGGGACAAGAGGCATCTCTCCGCTAAAGACGTGTCGGGTATTATTTGCATGATCATACGGGACATAAAACACCTTTATGCCACATTTGGTATCTGGTCCGTAAAAGTTACTTCACACGGTCCTTGAGGATCCAACCGGTCGAGCCGTCCGACGTACGGACCTGAACCCATTCGTCGGTTTCCTGTCCGGTAGAGGTCACGAGGGCACCGGCCTGAACGGGGGCCGTGGCGGTCCCCAACGGTGCGTCGCGAAGAACCGCGGTGCGGGCAATCTCCAACGACTGGCCAACGCTACCGGAGGTGACAGCTGCAGCGGGGCGGGCCGGAGCCTCGGTGTCTACGGGCGCAGGATCGGCACTCATGACTGGGCGCGAGGGCACGTCTTCAATAGCGACGGGCGCTTCGGTTGCGGATGCGCGGGCGCGTTCGCGGGCCATTTCCAGCTCGACTTCGCGGCGGGCTTCGGCGCGGAGGCGGGCGGCTTCTTCAGCACGCAGGCGTTCGCGGCGCTCCGCCTCGCGGTTCTCGGCTTCGGTGACACGGCGCTCTTCGGCCAAGCGCTCGGTTTCAGCTTCCTGAATGGCCTCGCGGTTTGCGAGAACGATCTCCGGCGTGTCGGAACCCGTACCGCCAAGACTTACGACCAAGTCGGCGTAGGCCCGTACCAGTGCAAGCGCGACGACCTTGCCTTCGTCGGTTGATTCGTACCCGCTGCCGATGCGACCGCCGAAGTGATTGTCGCGGATGCGCAGACGACGCAGTTCATCTTTGTTAGCGGTGCGACGGGTGTAGCCGACCTGTTCAGCGAGAGGCACGCTGGCGATCGACATAATGATCTGGGCGTCTTCTTTGCCCTTAGCCAGATCCTTTTGCAGGTCCTTAATGGCGTCAACCGAGCGGTTGCTGAGCGCCTGTCCGACCTGGTTACCGGCTATATTGGCACCGAAGTTCAGCAGTTCGCCCATGCCCTCAGCCGCACCCGATTCCTGCGTCATGGCAGCGACACCGGCTTGGAGCAGCATACGGCCGCCGCTGGCAGCCAGGCTGCCGAGCAGGCCGCGGCTGCGGTCGCCTGTATCGGCGTCGATAGTGTTGGCCAGTTCCGCGGCGATCACAAAGTCGGCCGTGCGAATCCGGCCTGCTGCCCCCAGACTGCGTTCGCGCTGGACCGCTGCCAAGCCTGCGCCGCGTTCAATCAGTCGAAAGCAGCCAGATTCGCGCACTACGTGGCGTAGAACATCGACGGGAGCGCCGAGTCCCATCTGTTGGAACATGACGTCCTGTTCGCCGGCCACGCTCAGTGTGCCGAAGCTCTGGGTACAACGCGGGATTTCGTTGATGACGTTGGTCTGGGCCGCATTGTTGTTGCGACCCAGCGAGAACATTTGCGCCGCCGCCGTCTGTGGGATCGCGAGAACGAAAGCAGCAGACGAGAGAAGAGCGAGGCGATGCAATGTCATGGTAAGCTCGTAACAGCGGCGTCAGAAACGCCAACCGCATAGCTTAGCCATATATTTGCCACAACCCGCGACGGGCGATCGTCAGCCGGAAAAACCGCCAGATTGAAGGAATTCAATCTCTTGTGGTGTGGTTTCACGACCTAAAGACGTATTGCGATGCGGAAAGCGGCCAAACTCGGCAATGACGTCACGATGGATCACTGCATAGTTGTAGGTATTTTCGTGCACCGCCGGATCCAGCATATCGACGAGGTCTTGCTGGTCTTTCAGGGATTCTGAATGCATCAGCGGCATGAGAATGAACGGCTGGAGTTCAGTCGCCACCTGTTTGTGAAGTCCGGCCGCGATGGCTTTCTTTGCTAGCGCCAGCGCCAGACTGTCGGTGGCAAACATGTGGCCCGTGTTGCGGAAGGCATTGCGCGGAAGCTGATCCAGCAGGATCATCAGGGCCAGTACGCCTTCACCGGTCTGCATCCAGTGGTCTAGTTCGCGACGCGCGGCAGCATAGTGGGCCGCAAGGAATCGCGACTTGAACGCTTCGTCGAAGGCGTCGTCTTTGGTGAACCACTTCTCAGGACCGGCCTCGATCCAGAACTGGACGACTTCGGCGGCGGCGAGCAGGGGGGAATGATTTTCGGCCATATGCCATCATAGCCAGCGCTCAGCCTACAGCAATGCCGCGCCCTAGGGGGCGAGATAACATGGCGAGATAACATATAGATTTTTAGGGAAAAGATGGTCGGAGTGGCAGGATTCGAACCTGCGACCCCCGCGTCCCGAACGCGGTGCTCTACCAGACTGAGCCACACTCCGACTTGTTCTCGAAGCGGTGGGGCGCTGCCCGCCGCCGAGGTGTGGGTGTATAGCCACCCTCTTTCTGTGCTGCAAGAGCCAAAATAGCAGTTTTAAAAAAAGACGTTGCTCGATGAAAATTTCTGCAATTTCAGCAAGAAAGGGGCTTGCGAAACAAAAAGCTCGCGAGTATCAACCACACATCGCCGGGGCGCACTGCTCTCCAGCGGTTCACCGGAAACGGTGGGGAATGGTGTAATGGTAACACTACGGTTTTTGGTACCGTCATTCTAGGTTCGAGTCCTAGTTCCCCAGCCATCCGGTTCAAAAGGCCGCCCTTCGGGGCGGCTTTTTTGCTTTCTGGCCCCCGCAATCCCATAGGCGCGGGAGAGGCAGTTCCGGCCTGTGGCTTTAGTCTTCTGGCAGATCATTCGCAGGAGATGTCGACATGGCCGGTCACAAAAAACTCGTTGTCGTGGGTGTAGCCTCAATCCTACTGATGGGTGCCGGAGCCAGCGCCATGGCTTTGCGCGCTGATCGCACCGCAATGCCGGTTCGGCCGGTCATGATGAAACACGCTGCTGGTGAATCGCCCAGTTCACGCGCGAATGACGCTATTCCGGCGATGTCCTCATCTCAGTCTGCGACTTCGCCGGTCATTCCAGCTGAGTTGCGCGCACATTCCGAACGAATCCGCGCCATTTGGACCGACGGGGCCAATCTTGCGGACCACTATGTCCAGTTCACCGTGCCATGCGACGGCAATGATTGCCGCGAACTGCTGGTCGGCAACTTGATGACGGGCGAGATCGTGCAAACCGGGATGGGATTCGCGCAGATGCCTGATCTGACCGCATCTTCTTCGCAGGACAGCGCCCGCCTCGTCCTGTCGTGGATCAATGTGGCTGGGGCCAACTGCGCGCGTGCCACTTATCGCTGGACCGGCGAACAACTGGCGGCTGAAAGTGATATCGAAGAGATCCCCTATGAAGACGCAGGCTGCGACCGTGGCTTGGCGGAGCACTAAGCCAACTTAACCGTCGGAACGAACCCGCGCGCAGGCGATTGAAGGTCTGCAGAGGCTTTGATCGGAGTGGGATATGGCGGACAGCCGTCTGGATCGTTTGGAACGACTGAACCGGTTGCGCGAAAGGGGAGCCCTGACACAGCAGGAGTTCGAACGTGAAAAGCTCTTGCTTGATATGCCATCGCAAGAGCCGGTCGCCGCGTCCCGATCGGGCGGTTCATCTAAAGCGCTACTTCTCGTTTCAATCGCAGCACTGGCTGTCGTTGCGGCGGGCGCTGTGTTTCTACTGACGCAGAATCGGGAACCCTCCGTGGTTCGTGAAGCGGCACCGACTGTTGTGCAGCCCTCGGTCCAGGCACCGACCACGACCAACGCGCCAGAAGCGCAGGCTCAGCCGGTGGAACCTATTGCGCCAGCACAGCGTCCGGCCGACCCGCTTGTCGCGCCACAGCCTGCGGTTGCCGAACCCAATCTAACGGGCGGCTTCTATGACTATCGCACCCGAATTCGAGAGGGTTGGCGAGGGCGCCCGAATCTCGCGGGCGAGTATGTCGTGATCCGTTGGGGCTGCGGTTCGGGGTGCACGACGGGCGTTGTCGGAAACAAGCGCACGGGCGAGCTTCATTGGCTTGAATTGGGCGGCGAAGACTATCCGTACCTGCAACTGCAGTTCGGTGCGGGCGGGAATAATGTTCTGGCAACGTGGCGCGAGGATTCGCACCTATGCGCGGCCCAGATGTTCCAGTGGAACGGGCGCAGGATGATTGCACAGGAACAGGCGGAGTTCCGTAAGACGCCGGACGACGACTGCTCCATCTAGGCGAGGTCTAAAAGCAAAACAGCCGCCGGATCGCTCCGGCGGCTGTTCGCTTGTTTGACTGCTGGCTTGCTTAGAACCGGAAGCTGGCCCGCAGCAGCAGAGTGTAGCGGACGTAGTCTTCGAGCAGCTCGGCATCGCCAGTGATCGACAGCATGCCCAGCTCGTTGCCGACATTCATGCGGAAGCCGAGGATCGGACCACCGCCTTCGATGCCCAGACCGCTGAGCTTGAACGAGTCGCCACCCGAAGCGAAGCGGGCGATGGTGTCGCCGGCATCGACCGAGAAGTTATGGCGGTAACCGACGCGGAGTTCTGGACGGATCCAGCCATCCTTGCCGAAGCCGTAGCCGATGTTCACAGCAGCGACGCCCGAGAAGATGTGGCCGTCGCGGTCTTGGATGTCGAGGTCGAAGCCATCACCACCACCGCGTTCGGTACGGGCGTCCTCGCTCAGCGAGAAGTACTCGGCATAGACTTCGGGGCGAACGTTCAGGCGACCGAAGTGCTTCTCGTAGGATGCGCCACCGGCAGCAGAAAGGGTGAAGCCGTTCCAGTCGGACTCGTTCTTCAGATTGATGCCATCAGCGACGAGACGACGGGTTGCGTCGAACCATGCGTAACCGGCAGCAGCACGAGCCCAGGTGGTCCACGCCTGACCCTGAGCGCGCCAATACAGGCCCATCTCGAGCAGGTTGGCGGACAGGACTTCTTCCGCAGCCGATTCAGGATCTTCAAGGTCCGAAGAGGTGAAGGCCACCGACAGACCAAGAGCGCCTGCCTTGGTGCCGCGTTCGATGCCGCCCGCGACGCCAAAGCCTTCCGAACGGAAGCCGTAAGTGTCGGTCTTGTCCTTGTCGGCGTAGAAGTTGATCTCTTGGACCCACGCGCTGGTTTCGCCCTGTGCAGCCGACGCGTTACGGCCCGTCAAGGCACGCGTTACGGCGTCAACACCGGCAGCCAGCGACATCAGCGGGCCACCGGAGTGGTCCGGCAGCATTTGCTCGTAGACGTCGAAGAAGCCGTCGCGGGTGGTCTGCGAAAGCAGGGCATTGCGGACCGTTTCGTTCTTGGACAGTCCTTCGTACAGAACGTCATAGGCGCTGGCTTCAGCGGCAATCATGCCGGCTTCCTGCGCAGTACGACGGCGTGCATCGATGAACACTTGGCCGTTGGCCACGTCCGAATCCACGCCCACCACATAGGCATAAGGCGAGTTGGTTTCCAGCGACGGAAGGTCGATCTGGCCGAGGTTCAGGGTGTCGGCATCAATAACGGTGAAGCGCGACGGCTCCTTGACCAGCGAGTTGAAGCGAACGCCAAGGCCTGCGCCATCTGCCAGAGTAGCGGTGCCATTGACCTTGAAGCCACCGTTGGTGGAGCTCGCCGGGTCAAGCGTCACAACCAGAGTGCCATCAGCACCGACGTTCAGGTCGGTCAGATTGGTCACGCCGGTCTGGCGTGCATCCAGCGTGCCCTTGCTGACGTTGATCGAAAGGTTGCCGTCGCCCGAGTTGATCGCACCCGTAACCACTGCACCGCCCGAAACCAGCAGGCGGTCGGCACCGTTGCCGAACGACAGGTCGCCGTTGACGGAGCCGTTACGGATATCCACCACATCGGCACCCGAGCCGAGGATGATGGCACCCGTCGTCGTGGGTTCCTTCGCGTCGGGCACGCCGTCCTTGTCGCTATCCGGCGAGGTTTCGCTGACGCCGCCGACGATACCGTCCTGAATATAGGTCAGGCCGGCGGTGTTGTTCGCCG
>NZ_JSYD01000051.1:0-61518 GCF_054824005.1 Brevundimonas sp. GN22
GCCGAACACAAACGCCAGCACAAAGCCGCCAACCAAAGTCACAATGAGGCTGTCTGTATGGGGCATCGGCTCTCCGGTCTGTGTCTGGACCTTTACAGTGGGTGCCGAGGGGCATGCTGCCAAGGTCGCAAGCTGCGGAAAAAACCATCCCTTTCCGAATTGCGGCAACGGCGTGGCACAGATGCCGCGCTTGACGCCATGCAGCACGGCAACCATAGTCCGTTTCGAATAAGAACTGACCTCAGGACGGCCGCCGGTGAACGCCATACCCCAAGTCGAAAAGAGCGATATCCGGTTTGCGGCCAAGGATGGATACCTGTTGGCGGGCCGTCTCTATCGCGGGGCACCGCCGCAGATGGCTATTCTGGTGTCCTCCGGCACAGCCTATCCGCAGGGCTTCTACGAGCGCTTCGCACACTGGATGGCCCAGCGCGGAGCCGTGGTCCTGACCTATGACTATCGCGGTATTGCGGCATCCGCCCCCGAGACGCTCAAGGGCTTTGACGTTGACTACCCCGACTGGGGCCGGCTGGATCAACCCGCTGCACTCAAGGCCCTGATCGCAGACGCCCCTGACCTGCCTGTCTATCACGTCGGCCACAGCGTAGGCGGCAGCTTCATCGGCTTCATGCCCAACCAAGACCTCATCCGCCGCCATGCCTTCGTGTCGGTAGGCTCCGGTTACTGGCCCCACCACCACCGCCGCTATAATCCGATGGAGCTGTTCTTCTGGTTCGGCTTTGGCCCCGCCCATTTGCGCCGTCACGGCTATATCAAACAGGGCAAGCTCTGGGCGGGCACCGACCTGCCCGGACGGGTGTTCTCGACGTGGAAACGCTGGTGTCAGAAGCCGGATTATTTCCTTTCCGAACTCCGCAGCGGTGCACTCGGACCCCATGGCTATGATGCGGTTCGTAGCCCAATCCGCTCATGGCTGTTTACCGACGATCCTATCGCGACGGCCAAATCCGCACCGGTTCTGATGAGCGCCTATTCTTCGGCCCCTCAACAGAGCGTTATGAAATCGCCCTCCGACTATGGCCGCGCGAAGATCGGTCACGAGGGTGCGTTCCGAAAAGGCATGGAGCCTTTGTGGCAGGAAATCCTCGACTGGTTCGAGCAAGACCTTCCGGCCGCTGCCTCCGCTGCCTAAATCCTTCACACCCTCTTCTGTGCAACGGATTACAGTCATGGCCTATGGAACCCAGCCCACCGTCAGCATCGACGGTTTTGAAATCCCCCTACTGGGTTTCGGTACATGGCAACTGAAGGGCGACGACGCCCGCCGAATGGTCACCGAGGCTCTGCGTATTGGCTATCGCCATATCGACACGGCCTTCATCTATGACAACGAGACCGAGGTCGGCCAGGGCATCAAGGACGCTGGCGTGGCCCGCGACGACTTCTTCCTGACGACCAAGATCTGGGTCACCAACCTGACCCGCGACGCCCTGCTCAAACAGGCCGAAGAAAGCGCCGAGCGTCTAGGCTCCACCCCTGACCTGCTGTTGCTACACTGGCCCAAGCCCCAGCCGGAACTCAGCGAAACCATCGCCGCGCTTAACGAAGCGAAGGACAGGGGCCTGACCCGCGCCATCGGCCTGTCCAACTATCCGTCGGCCCTGTGGCAAGAGGCACAAGATCTGTCGCCTGCCAAACTGGTCACCAACCAAATGGAATACCACCCGCTGCTGAGCATCAACGCGCTCAAGGCCAAGGCTTCGGAACTTGGTTCGTCCCTAACGGCGTGGTCGCCTCTGGCGCGCGGCAAGGTTCTGGACGAGCCCGTTGTCGTCGAGATCGCAGAGAAGTACGGCAAGACCCCCGGACAAGTGACCCTGCGCTGGATCATCCAGCAAGGCATCATCGCTATCCCCAAGACTGCCAGCGAAGCCCGCGCCCGCGAAAACTTCGACGTCTTCGACTTTGCCCTGACCGATGACGAAATCGCCCGCATGGCCACACTGGCCAGCGGTTACCGCGTCGGTGACCACCTCGATCCCGCCTTCAGGTGGGACGCCACTTAAATCTGCTCCCGAGCGCGTGATTGGACGAAACGGGCAATCACGCGCACCCTCCCCGAAGTGACACCTTGCGTACCCTGCAACGACCGTTCTGGGAGGGACGTCATGGGTTCGATACTGGGTTTTCCGGCGACTGACCCCGTCGACCTGATCGTAGGTGCCCGCGTAAAGCGATGGCGCGATCGCCGGGGCATGGATCACAACGAACTGGCCGCTCTGCTGCACCTCAGCGCCGCCGATGTTCGCATGATCGAAGCGGGCCGCCGCCACCTGAACAGTGCCGAACTGGATGCCACCACCCGTGCCCTTCGCCTGCCCATCTGGGCCTTGGTTACAGACACTCCGGCCCACTGACGCAAAGCCACAGGTGACAGACGGCGCAATGCCGCCTAATCCACGCTTATGGCCTACAAATCCCTTCGCGATTTCATCGATCAGCTGGAAGCACAGGGCGAACTGGTTCGCGTATCCGAACCCGTCTCTACCGTGCTGGAAATGACCGAGATCCAGACCCGCCTGCTGCGTAACGGCGGACCGGCTGTGATCTTTGAAAAGCCCGTCATGCCCGACGGCTCGGTCAGCCCTATCCCCTGCCTTGTAAACCTGTTCGGCACGGTCAAACGCGTGGCTATGGGCGTGACGCTGGAAAACAAACAGCGCACCACCACCGGTGAGTTGCGCGAAGTTGGCAAACTGCTGGCCTTCCTGAAAAATCCGGTCCCGCCGCGCGGCCTTGGCGAAGCGATGGAAATGCTGCCGCTGGCCAAAACCGTCATGTCGATGCGTCCCAAGACCGTGAAGAAGGCTCCGGTCCAGGAGGTCGTTCTGACCGGCGACGATATCGACCTGACCAAACTGCCGATCCAGTCGTGCTGGCCGGGTGAGCCTGCGCCGCTAATTACTTGGGGCCTCGTGGTCACCAAGGGCCCGAGCGACGATCGCGAAGACGACTTCAACCTCGGCATCTACCGCATGCAGGTGCTGGGCAAGGACAAGACCATCATGCGCTGGCTGGCCCACCGTGGTGGCGCGCAGCACTATGCCCGCCACAAGAAGGCCGGCAAGCGCGAGCCCCTACCCTGCGCCGTGGTTCTGGGTGCTGACCCCGGCACCATTCTGGCCGCTGTGACACCAGTGCCGGAAACCCTGTCGGAATATCAGTTCGCTGGCCTGATGCGCGGCGAAAAGGCCGAGCTGGTGCCGTGCAAGACCGTGCCGCTGATGGTCCCCGCCCAAGCCGAGATCGTTCTGGAAGGCCACGTCCTGCTTGACGAGCACCATCCCGAAGGTCCGTATGGCGATCACACCGGTTACTACAACTCGGTCGAGACCTTCCCCGTCTTCCAGGTCACCGCCATCGCAATGCGCAAGGACCCGATCTATCTGACCACCTTCACGGGTCGTCCGCCGGATGAGCCGTCAGTGCTGGGCGAGGCGCTGAACGAGGTCTTCATCCCGCTGCTGCAACAGCAGTTCCCCGAGATCGTCGACTTCTGGCTGCCGCCGGAAGGCTGCTCCTACCGCATCGCCGTGGTGTCGATGAAGAAGGCCTACCCCGGTCACGCCAAGCGCGTGATGATGGGCTGCTGGTCGTTCCTGCGTCAGTTCATGTACACCAAGTGGATCATCGTCGTGGATCACGACGTGAACGCCCGCGACTGGAAGGACGTCATGTGGGCCATCTCCACCAAGATGGACCCCGCGCGCGACATCACCGTCATCGAGGGCACTCCGATCGATTATCTGGACTTCGCATCGCCCGAGAGCGGTCTGGGCTCCAAGATCGGCCTCGACGCCACTGACAAATGGGAACCCGAGACCAAGCGCGAATGGGGCGAGGTTATCCAGATGGACGACGACGTCATCGAGCGCGTCAACGACATCTGGGACAAGCTGGGCCTGCCCGGCGATGGCACCCCGATCTGGAAGAAAGACTAACGACCGGAACAGCGGGCGCGGCGCGAGGGGTGTTGCGCCCACTGACATTTAAAGCCTGCACCGCGGAGGGGCCAAGAGTGCGTTCGAGTTCTTCTTCAGCTTCTACGGCCTGTTACTGGGCCTGTGTGTCGCTGAACTGGTCGGCGGCTTTGCTCGCATTTTGCACGAACGCAATCGCGTACGCTTTGGATGGCTGACACCGGCTTTGGCGCTGTTTGTCGCTATCGATATCGCGACCTTCTGGAATCAAGCCTGGATTATCTTCCGGGGCGCGCCGTTCAACTTGTCCCTGCTCGTCTTCGGACTGGTGATCACCTCGACCTTCTATATCGCTGCCAGCGTCACCTTCCCCCGCCTTACGGAAACCGAAACCGATAAAGTCGATCTGGACCAGCATTTCTGGACACATCGCAAGACGGTCTTCGTCTGCATTCTGGCTGCGAACCTGATGGTTGCGACATTCATGCTGTTGTTGGCCCAAGGCAACGCCGAGTTTGCTCGCCTTGCCAGCTCGGTGAGGCTGTGGGTCGGTGTCGCCTTCTTCATTGGCTGTTCGGCTACCGCCGCCTTTGCCCGCTCCCGTAAGGTGGTAAAAATCGCGCTGATTGTGGTGCTGCTTTACAGCATGTGGCAGGTCTCCAACTCGGCAACACTGTTGATACAGGCCGGCGGATGGGCTCCGGCTTTGACCGCCGAATAGGCCCTTAGTTTCGCCATCCTTGGCAATGAACCTCCATCCCGACCAAGCGTTCGGGGTTGGCTCGCTTTGGGCCGGAGAGTTGTCGCCATGATGTTCGCCCACCTGCTCAAAGGCATACTCGTCACCCTGACGATAGTCGGGGCCAGTCTCAGCCTGCCTGACGCCCCGCGCGCTGCCGATATCGAACGCGAAGCTGGCGAACAAGACTTCTGCGATACCGACTTTAATGGCCCACCCGAGGACCTTGTCGCCAAGGCGGACGAAGTCCATCCGATGGCGCTGATCTGTGCCGTTCGCCAATATTGGGAGCGCGGTGACCGTCTTAAGGCGGCATTCTGGTACCGCATCTGGATTATCCGGACCGATCCATGGGTTCGCGATGACTGGGAGTTCGACGTCGTGCGCGATGTCATGGGGGGCCAGTTTGCGCTGAAAATTGGCGAATGGGCCGCCAGCGATTTGACGCACTATGTGGAACTGCTCGACCGCGCTCATGCCTATGAGGCGAAGCTTCCTCTTTCTCCGCTCAAACCCTCGCGCATGTCACAGCAGGACTGGGACGCCACGGTCGCCCAATCCCGCAAGGACCTGAAAGAACAACACGTCTCCAGCCTGCAGCCGGGCGAGATCGAGGCCATCAACCAACAGCGCGCCGCCCTTGGCCAATATATCGGGCCTTTCAAAGAGCCGGGCAGCCCGCTTCGCGAGGACTGGCGTTAAGGGTCCCCGGCGTGGGTAGGCAAGCCCGCGCATATCTGTGATCTTTGAGAATCGAAACCGCACTTCGATCAAAGGAACGGCCTCATGTTCAAACAGACCCTCTGCGCAACAGCGACGTGCGCGGCCTTGCTGCTGCCCACGGCATCGTCGGCTGCCATTGCAGCCGCACCGCCTGTCGTTCAGGAAGCCGCCCCCGAGGCTGAAGCTCCCCCTAGCGCGGACTTTGTTCTGGCCAATCTGGACAGCGTCTCGCCGCTCAACCTGATCTATGTGGCGTCGGAGCAATGGTCCGTCGGCAACAGGCTGCAGGCTGCGTTCTGGTACTATGTCTGGCAAATTCGTACCGAGCCGTGGGCCGTCGCCGAATCCGGCTTTTCGGAACCCCGCGCCGCCATCAACCAGAGCGTTGGCACAACCATCAACGGCTGGATCTTCTCCGATCCGGAACTGATGTACGAGATTTCCGAGCGGGCTATCAGCTATGAGGCCAAGCTGCCGTTGTGGAGCCGAATGCCCGAGGGGGTGACCGAGCCCCAGTGGGCCGAGCTGATCGCCTCCACGCGCGCAACCTACGCCCGCGACCTTCAGGAAAGCTTCGTTGCGACGCCGCCGGACCGGATCCGCGAGCTTCGCCGTCAGAACGGGCTGGCCGTTGGCCCCCTACCTGACGAGGGTGCCCCCCTGCCAGAAGAGTGGCGCTAAGCCTTCAACTTTACAAAGTTTCGCACTTATTCCGCCGCGCCTCGCCGAACTCCCCGACGGCGACCGACGTTCCTTACCCATTGTTTAACCGGCGACCCGTGTGGCCGGTGCTGGGGAGGTTCCTAGAGTATGATGAACATTAAAAATCGCGGCGCACTGCTGGCTGCCGTCTGCGTAGCCACCCTGTCGCTGGCCGCCTGTGGCCAAGGCAAGGGTGAAGGCGAAACCAAGGGTAACCCGCTCGAAAACGTGGTCGATGCTGCCAAGGGCGGCGACGCTACCGAAAAGTTCAACGGTTACGTCGAAGGCTTCAACAAGCTGATCGACGACAACTGGGGCGTTCAAAAGAACTACGTCCGCTATCAGGAGCTGGATCTGCCGTCCAAGTCGCCTGATGCGAACATCCACTTCTTTGAAAACATCACCACCCTCGATTCCGCACTGAAGGCAATCAAAGAAGCGCGCGCCATGAGCGGAAACGCCTCGTCGAACGCTGCGGATGCGGCCGCTGACAAGGTGATCGCGAACGGCGACAAGCTGCTGGCGCAGTGGAAAGAACTGGCTCCCTACTACTCGTCGCGCGCCTATCGCGAAGATGCTCTGGCCAAGGGCAAGGCTGCGCACGAAAGCCTGATCGCCAACTACACCGCCACGCTCGCCGCCATCGACGAACTGGACGTCGCGATCACCAAATATCAGCGCGACGTCGCGGAAAAGCGCATCGTCGACTTCCGCAAGTCGGGCCACAACACCGAAGCTGACGTTGTCGAAGCCATGTATCTGGCAGACCACTTCACCACCGCTGTGATCGAGGAAAAAATCGCAGACGCCGACGCCCAACTGCCGAAGTTCCAAGCCGCAGTGACCAAGCTGCGCCAGACCGAGCAAGGCCTTGCCGCCGACGCCACCAATAAGTCTGATATCAACTCCCTGGTTGGCTATCTGGAATCCCTGATCGGCAACTGGCTCGACTATAAGCAGAGCAACAGCAACTCCGACCTCGAGAGCGTGGTGGATTACTACAACCGCGCCATCGGCGAGATGGACGACATCGAAATGCCGGGCTAACCCGCGCTCGCACTTTCAAGAAAGCCCCCGATGCCCACGGCGTCGGGGGCTTTTTCGTATCCGGCACTGGCATCGGCGGCAAACAGGCCTAAAAGAATGGCCCTCAAGTCGCCTGTTGGAGGGGTGTTATGCGACGGGTTACCCTTGCGGCCGTGATGGTCGCCCTGATGTCGAGTCCTGCCATGTCCGAGAACGCTCCGATCAAGAATACCGCACCGTGGGATCAGGCCTTCCTGCCGCCCGTGCCCCAGTGGAACGGCGCATCGCGCGCGCTGCTGCGCCCTGCCAGCGATCCGTGGGCCTCGGGCTTTGAACAGGACCCAGAGCTGAACTTCAGCCCGAACTATGCCGACACCCGCGCATGGTTCGACCGTCTGGACGCCGCGTCTGACCTGATCCGCATCGAGAGCTTCGGCACCTCGCCGGAAGGCCGCGACATCTATGCCGTGATCGCCTCGAAAGATGGCGCACAGTTCGATCCGGCCAAGCCGACCGTGCTCATTCAGGCCGGCATCCACCCCGGCGAGATCGACGGCAAGGACGCTGGCATGATGCTGCTACGTGACATTGCCTTCTACGGCAAGGATCACCTGCTGGACGGTGCCAACCTGATCCTGATCCCGATCCTCAGCGTCGACGGCCATGAACGCGCCAGCGCCTATTCGCGCCCGAACCAACGTGGCCCGCGCATCCAAGGCTGGCGCAACACCGGCACCAACCAGAACCTGAACCGCGACTACCTCAAGCTCGATCAGCCCGAGATGCGCGCTGTCCGTGGCCTGATCCTGAAGTACAACCCCGACATCTACGTCGACGTCCACGTCACCGACGGGATGGACTATCAGTACGACGTCACCTTCGGCTTCACCGGCGAGGATGAAACCTTCACCCGCTCGCCCGCCATCGCCGAGTGGCTGAACGAAGGCTTCAAGCCCTCGATCTACAAGGCGCTGGAAGACAACGGCCACATCCCCGGCGAACTGGTCTTCGGCATCGACGACGACGATCCTCGTGCGGGCCTGAACGACGGTGGTCTGGGCGAGCGTTTCTCGAACGGCTGGGGTGATGCGGCCCACATCCCGACCATCCTGATCGAGAACCACAGCCTGAAGCCGCACGACCAGCGCGTGCTGGGCACCTATGTCTTCATCGAAGAGACTTTGAAGGTCATGGCAGAGCGCGTGGCCGAGGTTCGCGCCGCCATCGCCGCCGACCGCGCCCTGCGCCCCGAAGTCCTGCAAGCCAACTTCGTTCAGGTTGATCAACCGACCGAGTATGCGCCGTTCAAAGGCATCAAATACGAAATGGTCGAAAGCGCCGCCTCGGGCCGCAAGGAAGTCCGCTGGCTGGGCGAGGCTGATCCGGAACTGTGGTCGATGCCGTGGTACGGCTCGCGTCCGACGCTGGAACTGAAGCGCCCGAAAGCCTACTGGGTCCCCGCCTATCGCACCGACATCATCGAGCGTCTGGCCGCCTCTGGCATCGAGATGACCCGCGTGGATGCGCCGACCGCCGTCGATGTCACCATGCTGCGTGTCCAGAACCCCAAGCTGACCACCCGCGCCAACGAAGGCCACGTCGAAGTCCGTATCGACGGCGTGACCGAACAGGCCACCAACTGGACCTTCGCCCCCGGTTCGGTCCGCGTTTCGACCGATCAGCCTTTGGGCGATCTGGTCATGCTGGCGCTGGAGCCCCAGTCCCGCGAAAGCTATTTCGCATGGGGCATGTTCCTCGAAGTGCTGAGCCGCGTGGAATACATCGAGCCCTACGCTATCGCCCCGCTGGCCGATAAGATGCTGGCCGCCGATCCGGCCCTCAAGGCCGCGTTCGAGGCCAAACTGGCCGCCGAGCCGGAGTTTGCCGCCAACCCGCACGCCCGTCTGGCTTGGTTCTATGAGCGCACGCCCTTCTACGACCAGCGCTACCTGCTCTATCCCGTGGCGCGCGAAAACTGATGGTCCCCTCGACCATTCAGGCCGCGGCCCTGTGGGGCGGATTGCTGATCCTGCTGCTGTTTGTCCTTTCCGGACTGGCAGCGGGGCGCCGCCGCAGCTTGCGCATTCCCTTTGGCGATGGCGGACAGAGCGATCTGTCCGTCGCCGTGCGCGCCTTCGGCAATGCAACCGAATACATCCCCGCCGGACTGTGCGGCCTGATCCTACTGGCGTTTCTCGACACCCCGCCTGCCCTGATCCATCTGGTCGGCGGTCTGATGTTCGCCGGTCGCCTGATCCACGCCGGAGCCGTCCTCTACCTCCCCGGCCTGTCTCTCGCCCGTGCCGCAGGCATGACCCTGACATGGCTGTCCATGCTCATCGCCGGTATCAGCCTGATCGCGTGGTCGGTACTGTAGGACGGATGAGCTTTTTATAGACGCACTAGATGTAGATTAGTGCCTTTACCCAAGTTTACGCCACTCGCGCGGACTTAATGTCATCTTGTTCCTGACCAATGTTCGTGCGTTGGAGAGCGAGATGGCCAGTCGTTCAAAACTCGGTGGCTTAATCGGCTTATCGCTCTGGATAGCAGTCAGCGCTTCCGCATGTGCGCCGACGATCCTGCAACTTACCGATATGGATCGGGCTATCTTTCGTGAGACGGTAAAGCAATACCAGATCGCCGTTGTTCCGCTCTGCAATCCAGAAGCCGTCGCACTCTATACGAATGCACGAAAGTCCCGTGATGAAGAGTTTCTAAACTCGCTCCGCGACACCCAGTTGCAGCAAGATTATGACCAAGCCGTCGCGGAGTTCCACGCACGAGAGCGGCTCTGGATTCGAGAATGCTCCTACCCTCCGCCACCTCCGGGGACGGACCCGGAAGCGATCCGGCTGGGACGTTTCATTCGGACCGAACCGCTGACGTCGCCTCAACCTCGCTGAAGTTCGACCAGCCAAGCTTTGAGAAAGCCGAACACCTGCCTACGGTCGATCTCCGCGTCTCCGGAGTTCGATCATGTACCTTGTCGCCGTATTGCAGGCGGTCACGCCGTTCATCTTCCCTGATTTTACGACACCCGCCCCAAGAGATCTTAGTTTTGAAGCGGGATACGCCATCGCCGATAGCGGCCCGTGGGCCGTAGAATTCTATACGCGCGGTTGGGGAGATAACGCCCAGTGGGTGGCACGACGCTCGCTGGTCATCCCGAATGGTCGAGAACAGATTACGTGGCTGACCGAGGCTGACTGTCCTGCCATGCGCAGTGTATTGGAGACCCTCAACGACTATTCCATCGGATCCATCCGCGTGCCGTACCTCGGCCCCCGCCCTCAGCCCCGCATCCTGTGGCCGCGGCCCAAAGGGCCGCCGACAGAGGCCGCGACCTACACCGTCTGGGGGCGAGGCCGTCAAGCTGATGGAAGCTTTGCCGACTATAGCGTCTCAGCCACGGCAGGCATGGTCGCCGAATGGACGAAGATGGCGAACAACACCCTGAAGTCATGCTGGACCGCGCCGCAGACGCCTGAGTAAGCCGCGTTAGATGTTGCGGTTGTAAGGCGCGTCGGCCATATCCGGTGCATGTCCGCATCGACGCCCTCCGCCTCGCCCGATCCTTCCATGCTGCACGATCTCGTCTCTGCTGCCCTCAAGGCCGGAGCCGACGCCGCCGAAGCTGCAACCGCTCGCCGCGCCTCGCTGGCTGTCGGTGTACGCAACACGGCGCTGGAGGAAGTCGAGCGGGAGGAATCCACCGACCTTGGCCTGCGCGTCTTCATCGGCAAGCGTCAGGCGACCGTGTCGTCGTCCGACTTGTCCGATGCCACCCGTGGCCGTCTGGTCGAGCGCGCCATCGCCATGGCCCGCCTCGCGCCCGAAGACCCCTATGCGTCGCTGGCACCCGAAGAGCTGCTGGCCCACGGCCCGCACGCCGATCTGGACCTGTACGATTCCACCGACCGCAGCGCCGAACAGCTAGAAGCCGCCGCCGTCGCCGCCGAGGCCGCAGCTATGGCCGTGCCGGGCGTGTCGCGCTCGGAGGGTGGCGACTCCTCCTGGATGTCCAGCGAGTGGCAACTGGTCACCTCGCACGGCTTTGTCGGCAACTATCGCGGCAGCGTCTTCTCGGTCGGAGCAGGCGTCATCGCCGAAAAGGATGGCGCGATGGAGCGCGGTGGCGAAAGCCGCTCGCTGCGCCACTTCTCGGACCTGCCATCGCCCGAAGAGATCGGTCAAAAAGCGGGCGAACGCGCCGTCGCCCGTGTGGGCGCGCGCAAGATCGCCTCGACCACCGCACCCGTCATCTTTGAAAACCGTATCGCCACCCAAGTCCTGTCTCCGCTGCTGGGGGCCATCTCGGGTCCGTCGATTGCGCGGGGTTCGTCCTTCCTGAAGGACAAGCTGAACGAACTGGTTCTGCCGCAACGGATGGACCTTGTGGACGATCCCTTCCGTGTGCGCGGCCAAGGCTCGACCCCGTTCGATGACGAGGGCGTCCGCGTCGAAAAGCGCAACCTTGTCGAAGATGGTCGCCTGACCACGTGGCTGCTGAACACGTCATCGGCGGCGCAACTGGGCATGACCTCGACGGGTCACGCCTCGCGCGGTCTGGTCGGCCCGTCGGGTGTTTCGGCCCACAATGTCCATCTGACGGCTGGTGAAGGCAATCTGGACGACCTGATGGCCTCGGCGGGCACCGGCCTGCTGATTACCTCCATGTTTGGCCCTTCGCTGAACGGCAACACCGGCGACTGGTCTGCCGGTGTGTCAGGCTTCTGGTTCGAAAACGGCGAACGCGCCTATCCGGTCAGCGAGGTCACAGTCGCTGGCAATCTGATCGAGCTTTACGCCCGCCTGCAACGTGCCGGCGACCTTGAGTTCCGTAATGCGTTCAACGTCCCGTCGCTGCTGTTCGACAAGGTAGCCATCGCGGGCAAATGACCTCTCTGGACCAAGACCTTCAGCTTATCCGTCAGGCCGCGTTCGACGCAGGCCAGATGGCGCTCGACTATCGCGACGCCGGGCTGAAGGTCTGGTCCAAGGAAAACGCCTCTCCGGTGACCGACGCCGATCTGGCGGTCGATACCTTCCTCAAAGAACGCCTGCTGGGTGCCCGCCCCGATTACGGCTGGCTGTCAGAAGAGACCGCAGACACCACCGACCGCCTCTCTAAAAAGCGCATCTTCGTGGTCGATCCGATTGATGGCACCTCGGCCTTCATGCGCAACAAACCGTGGTGGTGCACCCCCATCGCGGTCGTAGAGGACGGCGAGCCTATCGCCGCCGCCATCTATGCCCCGATGCTGGGCGAGATGTTCGAGGCCACACTCGGCGGCGGTGCCCGTCTTCAGGGCCGCCCCATCACTGCATCCGACACCCGCCAGCTAGAAGAGGCCGAACTTCTCGCCGACGCCCGTCTGATGGAAGCCCGCGAATGGGACGAGCCGTGGCCCCATATGAACTTCTCCAAACGCAACGCTTTGGCCTATCGCATGGCCCTCGTTGCCGCCGGAGCGTTCGATGCCGCCATCGCTATCAGCCCAAAGTGGGACTGGGATGTTTGCGCCGGATCGCTTATCGCCCAGGAGGCCGGAGCAGTCGTTAGTGACCACAAAGGCCAAAAGTGGCGGTTTAATCGCCACGATCCGCGACAAACGAGCATGATTTGCGCCGCACCGGCATTGCACCCGTTGATAATCCGGCGGACAGCGCCTATCCCGCTCACCTTCTGACCCCTCTCCTGTGCAATGGGCCCCTCTCCATGGCTGACAAGCTCGAAACTCAACTGCTTCACCTCGTCATCGGTGGTGAAATGCGTCATCCGTCGGAACCGACCTTCCGCGACCTGAAGGAAGTCGAGTTCGTCGGCGCTTTCGGTTCCTACGACGAAGCCAAGGCTGCCTGGAAGGCACGCGCCCAGGCGACTGTCGATAACGCCCACATGCGCTACTTCATTCTGCACGCGCACAAACTGATCGATCCGCGCGGCGACGCATAAGCGTCGATCAGATACGATCCTGACAAGGGCGGCTGGGGCTAGGGCTTCAGCCGCCCTTGACGTATGGTGGTTCGCTCAACTGCATTGGAGCCATCCCATGACCACACCCATAATGGACGGAGCAGGCATCGGCGCGCTGGTGTCGATGATGATGGTGCTGGTGATGTGGGTCATGATCCTGCGCAACAAACGCGCCCAGGACGACGAACTGGATCGAAAGCTTCTGGAGCGTCAGGAACGCATCGACGCGGAGCGTGCCCGTCACACGTCTGAACCCGCACCGCAGCCCGACGAGAAAGAAAAAGCTGGCCCTTGGGGCTGATTACTCGCGGCGGAGAATCCGCTCGACCAGCAGATCGCCCCACCATTTGGCCCGGAAGGTCCGCGTCGTCTCTACGGGGCAATAGGCTTTGCAGCCCATCCACTCCAGCAGCCCTATTCCCTTGGGCTCTGCCTCCGCGGCATAAGTCTCCAGAACGTGGTCCAGCACGCCCGTCTTGCCCTCGCGGTTGTGCAGGGTGCGGCGGCTCAGTTCGGACTTGGCGACGCCCATTGGCTGTCCCAGCCTGAAGTACCGATACAGCGCCGCCATCAGCCCGGCGCGATCTGCGCCCGACTTGCAGTGGATTAGGGCCGGATACTCAATCGTTTCGAAAATCAGCTTGGCATTCTCGATGCGGTCCAGCGTCGGTGCATCACGCGAGTCCAGCGGAGCATCCACCAGCTTCAGGCCCAGTTTCTCGCAAGCGTCCCGCTCCAGCCAGTAATAGGGCTCGTCGCGTACTCCGCGCAGATTGATAACTGTGCGAATGCCCTGACGCTTCCACCACGCCAGTTGGCGCGGAGACGGCTGATTGCTGCGTACCAAGTTTGCATCAATCCAGTGGGCATTTGTGAAACTCAGCCGGATAAACGCGTGGTCGCCCCAGAAATAGGACCACAAGACCTTGAAACGGTCATAAGGCGAGGACAGATCGGGAAACGACATAAGCGTCAGATAACCTTCGCGAACGCTGCCGTCATCCCTCACACGTTCGCCGCGTCAAGCCAAGCCGCTTGACACACAGCCCCAGTCGTCCGACCGAAGTAAAATGAATAGCCCCGCTCACCACAACGACAAAGACCAGCCGCTTGGTCAGCTCCTGAAGCGTCTGTGGCGCGACTATCTATCGCATCACAAGGTGGCGTTCTTTTCGTCGATCGGTCTGGCGATCTGCGCCGGTGCGCTGACGGCGGGGCTGTTGCGTTTTCTTGAACCGGCCATCGACCTGTTGTTCCAGCCCCATCCGGGCCCTGTCCGTTTTCTGAACGTCTTCACAGTCCAGCCCCAGTGGCTGATCGCGCTCGTTCCAGGCGTTATCATCGCCCTTTCCATCGCCCGATCCCTGACGATGGCGGGACAGGCTGCACTGGTGAACCGGCTGGGCCACGGCATCGTCGGTGACATCCAGAAGCAGCTCTTCTCGCGCATGATCAACGCCGACCTGTCGCGTCTGCGTAACCAGCATTCGGGCACCTTCGTCTCGTCGGTGCTGTTCGACGCCAATCTGGTGCGTGAAGCCTTCACCAACGGCGTGGTGAACTACACCCAGAACGTGCTGATCGTGGTCGGCGTGATGGTAGCGATGGGCTTCATCGACCTGCCGCTGACGCTGATCGTGCTTCTGGGCGTACCGGGCGTCAGTCTGGTGATGCGCAAGTTCGGCAAGCGCTCGCGCAAGGCCGCCAAGGGGGCCATGGCCGAAACCGAGGTGCTTTCCTCCGCCCTGATGGAAAATCTGGACGGCGTGCGCGTCATCAAGATCGAAAACCGCGAACAGGCTGAAGAGGCCAATGTCGCCGCCGTCATCGACCGCCGCCAGCGCCACGTCATCAAAGGTGCCGACAGCCGCGCCTTCGCCGGTCCGGCTTCCGATATCATTGCCTATTCCATCGTCGCCGCGGTCATTGGCTATGCCGGCTGGAGCGCCAGCAAGGGCCAGATGTCCGTGGGCGGCTTTGCGGCCTTCATCGGCATGCTGATGTTGGCAGGTCAGTCGCTGCGCCAGCTGTCCAACCTGACGACCGTCATGTCCGAAGGCATGACCGCCGCGCGTCGCCTGTTCACAGCACTCGATATCCAGCCTGAAATCCGCGAACAGGCGAACCCGCAATCCCTGCCCGCCGGTCCTGTCGAGATCGAATTCCACAACGTCGAGTTCGCCTATTCCACTGCCAACGGGCTCGTACCAACGCTGAACGGCGTGAACCTAAAGGTCTCGCCGGGCGAGACGGTGGCGCTGGTCGGTCCATCGGGTGGTGGCAAGTCCACCATCCTCAGCCTGCTGCCGCGGTTCTATGATGTGACGAGCGGACGCATCACCGCAAACGGCATTGATCTGCGCGATCTCAGCCTGTCATCCCTGCGCGACCAGATCGCTCTGGTGACGCAGGAGCCGTTCCTGTTCGACGACACTATCGCCGCCAACATCGCCTATGGGCGCGAGGCCGCCACCGAAGAACAGATCATCGAGGCGGCCCGTGCTGCGGCGGCCCACGAGTTCATCCTCGGCCTGCCTCAGGGCTATCAGACCCGCGTCGGCGAGGCCGGTGCCCGCCTGTCCGGCGGCCAACGCCAGCGTATCGCCATCGCCCGCGCCTTCCTCAAGAATGCCCCGATCCTGCTGCTCGATGAAGCCACCAGCGCGCTGGACACCGAGAGCGAGGCTCTGGTTCAACAGGCGCTGGACCGCCTGATGGAAGGCCGCGCCACGCTGATGATCGCGCACCGTCTTTCCACCGTGCGTAACGCCGACCGCATCTATGTGATTTCGGCTGGCAAGGTGCTCGAACAAGGCACCCACGACGACCTGATCGCGACTTCGGGCCTTTACGCCCGCCTCGCGCGTCAACAGTCGCTCGACGCCCCCATGGACCTTCTGCCTGACGAGACCGGCGCATGAGGCCCCTGCGCCACCCGTTGATCCAGCGCTCGATTGCGTGGCTGTTCTCTGAATGGCTGCGTTTTTGCTATGCGACCACGCGCTGGACCCGCGAAAACGAGCAGGTTGCCGAAGACGTTTGGGCACAGGACAGCGGCGTGTTGATCGCTTTCTGGCATTCGCGTCTGGGCCTTGCAGCCGGCTCGTGGCCAATGGATCGCGCCCAACCCCCGCGCGCCATGATTTCGTTGTCCGCGGACGGTGAGTTCATCGCCAAGGCCGTCGCCAGACTGGGCATTCCGGCAGTGCGCGGCTCCGCCTCCAACAAAGACAAGAAGGCCACCGCCAAAGGCGGTACCCAAGCCCTGCGTGACGGTCTGAAATACCTGAAGGCAAAGGGAGGTCTGGCCATCACGCCCGACGGCCCCCGTGGCCCTGCGCGAACCATGGCCGAGGGCCTGCCTGTCATGGCGCGAATGTCGGGGGCACCCGTGCTTATCCTCGGCGCATCGGCAAAACCTGCTATCCGCCTGAAAAGTTGGGACCGCGCCCTGATCCCCCTGCCCTTCGCCAAGGGCGCTTTCGTGTGGGACAGGGCCGACTTCCCCCAAGGTGCCGATGTGTCTGAAGTCGCGGCGGAATGGACCGCCCGCATGACCGCAGCCGAAGCCCGCGCAGACGAAATCACCGGACTGGAGCGCGTCTGACCGTGAGCTTCAGCCCCGCTCTTATGGCCTATCGTCTCGGCACCCGCCTTCTTGAACCCCTAGCACCGCGCCTGCTGGACAGCCGCGTCAAGAAGGGCAAGGAAAGCCCGACCCGCGTCGATGAACGACTGGGCATGGCCAGCCTGCGCCGCCCCGCCGGTCCGCTCATCTGGATACACGGCGTCAGCGTCGGCGAAGCCTTGTCGATCCTTCCGCTGGCCGAACGCATCCGTAAAGACCGGCCCGACGTCACCGTTCTGGTCACCACCGGAACCCTGACCTCGGCAGAGGTCATTACCCCGCGCCTCCCCCAAGGCGTGATCCACCAGTTCGCGCCCGTCGATGGCCCGTCCGCCGTGTCTGCCTTCCTGGATCACTGGCAGCCCCAGATCGGCATTTTCGTCGAGAGCGAGCTGTGGCCGAACCTGATCATGGCTGCTCGTGACCGCCGCATACCGTTGGCTCTGGTCAGTGCACGGATCACCTCTCACACGCTGGAAGGCTGGCAAAAGGCTCCGGGCATGGCCCGCACCCTGATGTCCGCCTTCGCCCACGTCTGGCCCCAGGATCAGGAGGGCGCAGAGCGCCTGACCTCCATGGGTGGCCGCGTGGACGGCATGGTCAACCTCAAGCTTTCCGGCGAGCCACTGCCTTACGACCGCGCCGAGTTCTCGCGTCTTTCGGGCCTGATCGGGGATCGCCCCGTGATCGTGATCGCTTCGACCCACGAGAACGAGGAACGGGCGCTTGCCAAGGCACTGAAGGCTCTGGTTCCGCGCCTGCTGCTTGTCGTTGTGCCTCGCCATCCCGAACGTGCGCCCGAGATTGTCGAAGAGTTGCAACTGGACGGCTGGAAGCTGACCCGGCGCTGCGTGGGCGGCGATATCGAAGACGGGATTGATCTCTACCTCGCCGACACCCTGGGCGAGTTAGGCCTCTTTATGCGCCTGTCCGACGTGGTGGTGCTGGGCGGCTCGTTCGCTCCGGCGCTCAGTGGAGGCAGCGTGGGCGGGCACAATCCGCTGGAGCCTGCCCGACTGGGCAAGCCGACTTTCAGCGGACCCGACGCGGCCAACTGGCAGCAGGTCAACCGTATGCTCAAACACTCAGGCGGGCTGGTCAGCGTGCTGGCCCCCGACGAATTGCGCGATCTTATTGAACCGCTACTTAAAGATCCGGACGGGGCCCGCGCCATGGGCGAGCGCGCCCGCCGCGCGGCCAATGAAGCCTCTGCGGGTCTGGATCGACTGTGGCTGGCTCTTCAGGCCCACCTCCCCCCCGCCCCCAAGCCGGAGCGGAGACGTCCCCGATGAAACTAAACACCCCGCGCTGGTGGTACACCCGCGATCGCAGCCACGCCCCGATCACCCGCATGGCACTCAAGCCCCTGTCGTGGGTCTGGGCGGGCGTGACCGCACGCAAGATTGCCAATACCAAGGGCTATGCCCCCGGTATTCCCGTGATCTCGGTCGGTAATCTGACGGTGGGCGGCTCTGGCAAGACGCCGATCACCCGCGAGATCCTCCGCTTACTGCGTGAGCAGGGGCACGCTCCGTCGGCACTATCGCGGGGTTACGGTGGTAAGCTGGAGGGTCCTGTGGTTGTCGACTTGGACACCCACTCCGCCGAGGACGTTGGCGACGAACCCCTGATGCTGGCCCAAGACGGCATGGTGGTTATCAGCCGTGATCGTGTCGCGGGTGCCAAGGCCGCTGTCGCCGCCGGAGCCGACTATCTGGTCATGGATGATGGCCATCAGAACCCGTCCCTCATCAAGGACATCAGCCTGATTGTGGTCGATGGCGAGACCCGTAATGACGAATGGCCGTTTGGAGATGGTTCCGTCTTCCCATCCGGTCCCATGCGCGAGCCGATTGCCGCAGGTCTTGCGCGTGCGGACGCTGTAATTGTCCTCCTGCCGACTGATTTGGATAAAGCAGACCCCGAGTTGATTGCTGTATTCGGTGATCTTCCTGTCTTCACTGCCCGCCTGGCGGCTATTTCTGCCCCGCCAGCGGGTCCCCAAGTCGGCTTTGCCGGCATTGCGAAACCCTGGAAGGTCGAGCGCTCGTTGATCGCGGCAGGGTGTGATCTCAAGGATTTCGTACCTTTGCCGGATCACGCCATCCTGACGAAGGATCAATTTAACTTCTTGAAAGAACGCGCGAAAGTTTTCGATGCAGGTCTGGTCACGACCGAAAAAGACTGGGTTCGACTGTCACCGGAAAAGCGCGAAAGTATTCAAGCTTGGCCATTAAATGCACGCTTTGACGATCCGGCCGGTTTTACCAAGTGGTTGGTTGCCGACAATGTGATAGCGCCAACCTAAATTTACAATTTACCGTATCCATTAGACACTACTAAGCTTTCAATCCGTTATAGTTACTTCCCCCCATGCGGAACTGAGAGTTTATGCCAATGAAAATCGCGGTCCTTGATGATGATCAGGTCCAGCTGCAGGCGATTTCTCAAATAGTTGAGAAGGCGGGCTTTCGCCCATCCACCTTCTCACGCGGGCATGCCCTCATCTCGGCACTCCGGCGCGACACCTTCGACCTGCTGATTGTGGACTGGAACCTTCCGGACCGCTCGGGCATCGAAATCGTCGGCTGGGTACGCGCCAATCTGACGCCCCCGCCGCCCATGCTTCTGGTCACCAGCCGTGTCGAAGACAGCGATATCGTCGCGGCATTGAACGCCGGTGCGGACGACTATCTCGCCAAGCCGATATCCCCCATAGTCCTCGAGGCCCGTGTGCGCGCTCTTCTGCGCCGCGCCTACGAGCATCTGGGAGCTCCTGCCGAGCGCGAGGTCTATGACGACATCGTCTTCAATATGAGCACGACCACGGTCGTGCGCGACGGCGAGACCATCACCATGACGCCCAAGGAGTTCGCTCTGGCGCGTCTGCTGTTCCGCAACCTGCATCGCGCCCTGTCCCGCACCTATTTGCTGGAGACCATCTGGGGCAACGAGCCGCACCTCAATAGCCGCTCGCTGGACATGCACATTTCACGCGTTCGCTCGAAGCTGAACCTCCGCCCGCAGACGGGATACCGACTGACCCCGGTGTACAGCTATGGCTACCGGCTGGAGCGCTCAAATGCGAACGCAGACCCTGACGCCGAAGTCGCGGCAGCACCCGACGATGCAGCGCCGACCAACTGAGATCATCACATCTTGACGATACATACCGCCCGCAAGAACAGCTTGGTTCGCTTCACCAGCCTCGGCCTCGGTCTTACCCTGGCGCTTGGAGCCGTGCCCGCAACGGCCCTCGCCCAGTCTGCTACTGCCCAGTCTGCAGCCCCCCAGTCGGCCAACTCCCAGCCGTCAGGTTCAGTTCTGACCGAAGCTCCGCTGACCTATCTGGTCAATCGTGGCGACACTCTGATTGATGTGGCGCGCAAATATCTGCGCAACCCGGCCGACTATCGCCGATTACAGCGCGATAACCGGGTGGCCAACCCACGCCGCATGGCGACGGGACGTACTCTCCAGATCGACACTGCACTTTTGCGCACCCGCGAGGACCCCGCGCGCATCGAGAGCTTCCGCGGTGACGTTCAGGTGCTGAGAAATGGCGCGCCGGTGGCCGTGGCTCTCGGTGCCCAACTGCGCGAAGGCGACGTTGTGAGCACCGGATCCAGCGCTTTTGCGCGGATCGCCTTCTCGGATGGCACCTATACGGTTGTTCCCTCGCGCAGCAGCATACGCATGGATCGCCTGCGCCGGTTCGTGATCAACGACGCACCCGACCACCGCCTTGTGGTCAACCGAGGCCGCGTCGAAAACCGCGTAACCTCGCGCCAGCGCCCCGGGGGCTTCCGCGTGACCACACCGACGGCCATTTCGGCTGTCCGTGGTACCGAGTTCCGCGTCGCCTATGACGACGTGACGGGCAACAGCTCGACCGGCGTCCTCGAAGGCACGGTCGCTGTGGCCGATGAAACCGACACCCACGGCGTTCTGGTCCCGAACGGACAGGGCGTGGCCCTTCGCGCTGGCGATGACACACCGGTCCCCGTAGCCCTGCTGGCCGCCCCGGTGATGGCAGAGGACGATCTTCTTCAGACTGACGCCACCCTCGCATTCGATTATTCAGCTCCATCCGACGCCCGTATCGTTCGCGGCTTCATCGCGGCCGATGCCAGCATGCAGGACCTGCTGGCCGAAGCGGACGCTCCCGTCGGCCAGCCGCTCACCTACACCGACCTCCCGGAAGGCCAGTACTTCCTGCGCCTGACGGCCGTATCGCCAGACGGTCTTGAGGGGCGCGGTCGCACCTTCAACTTCATCCGTGCCCGCAACGGCATCGACGGCCTGTCACTGTCTGAAGAACTGGCAAACAACGCCCGCCTTTACCGCTTCAAATGGCGCGCCGAGGGTGAAGGCGACGCAAGCTTCCGCTTCCAGTTGACCCGCGCCAACGAAGCGGGTGAACCAGAAGGCCAGCCGCTTATCGACAGCGCAGGCCTCAGCGATTCCACCTTCACCCTTAGCGATCTGCCGCCCGGCACCTATAGCTGGCGCATTGAGGGTACCCGTTACCGCTTCGGTCACAGACTGTCGGTATGGTCCAGTCCGGAAGTTCTGACCATCAACCGATAAGCGGGGACGGGATTGCCCTTTCCAAAAGCGTCGATGCCCAAAATAGAGCCTGCCACCCGGCTGGGTGCGCAGGTTCTGATCGAATGGCTGATTACCGCCGCCATCACCATTGGTCTGGTGGTGTGGCTCAGCCTTGGCCAGATTACCCAACGCGGCGACAACGTCTTTTACGACACCGTTAGCGTGATCAATCCGGTCGCGGCGCACAAAGACATCGCCGTGGTGGCCATCGATGACCGAAGCCTTGCCGAGATTGGTCCTTGGCCCTGGCCGCGTGCTGTCCATGCCGATCTGGTCCAGCGCTTGGGCGACATTGGCGTGACCTCGGTAGGTTACGATGTCCTGTTCATCGAACCCACGCCCGATGATGCGGCGCTTGCCGCCTCGGTGCAAAGATCGGGCAATGTGTATCTGCCTGTTGCAGTCGACACACCGGGCCTGAACGGCAGTCTTGCCACTATCAGCCCGCCGCCCGCCAACATAGCCGCCGGTGCCGCGGGACTGGGCCACGTCATCCTGACGCCCGATCAGGACGGCACGGTGCGCGCCAGCCCACTGTGGGTCAGTGCCGACGGTCGCGTCTTGCCGCATCTGGCCTTGTTGGCCTCGGCTTCCAAAACACCAGCGACAGAGGTCAACAAAGGCGCTGCCGGAGATGGCCTCATCGTCACCGACAGCCGCATGATCCGCTTTCCGTTGGGCATAGAGCCCTACCCCACAGTCTCTGCCGTAGATGTGCTGAGGGGCGAAGTGTCCGCCGAATTCCTGAAGGACAAGCGTGTTCTCGTGGGCGCGACTGCGCAAGGCATGGGGGATCGCTATGCGACGCCAAACAGCCCGCGCGGATACCTGTCTCCCGGTGTCTATATCGTCGGCGCGCTGATGCAGAGCGTGCTGGATGACTGGAACATCCGGCCCCTGAACCGTTGGCTGACCGCTTTGCTGTCATTGATCCCGCTGACGATGATATTGGCAGGCTTCCTTGTTCTGCGCCCCGTCGCCAACACCGTGCTGGGCTTCGCGCTGATCGCGGCCACCTTGGCCATTTCCGCTTTGGCGCTAAAAGCGGGGCACTGGTTCCCGCCTCTGGCCGCCTGTGCGGGCGTGATTGTGGCCTGGCCGCTGTGGAGTTGGCGCCGTCTGGCCGCCGCCTATCGCTATATGCAGTCGGAACTGAACGACCTTCGCGCCGACCCCGAGACCTTCCATTTGGCCGCCCTCTCACCGACGGCAAAATGGACGTCCGGCGACGAAATCTCGCGTCAGGTGCTGGCCTTGCGCGGAGCCCTCAAACAGTTCCGCGACTTCAACCGCTATATCAATCAGTCTGTCCGCAGCCTGCCTGACGCAGCCCTTGTCGCCGACTTGGACGGCAGCGTCCTGATCGCCAATCCCCGTGCCCAGAACCTCTTCCCCGGCACCACCTTGGTGGGCGCACATCTGGAGGACCTGTTCCTCCGGTTGGGTATGCGCGAATGGCGTGGCCTGATCGGCGCAGCGCCCGGCGTTCGCGACGAAATCCAGCTCCCCGACGGGCGAGCCCTGCAGATCGCTATCGCCCCGTTGGTGGACACCACCGAGCAGTCGGCTGGTCTGATCGTCCGCTTGGCCGACGTCACCCAGTTGCGGGCGGCAGAGCGCGAGCGTCAACGCACGCTACAACTGCTGGGGCACGACATGCGCGCCCCGCAGGTGTCTATCCTGACCCTGCTCGACAGCGACAAACGCTCGGAGAAGATCGAGGATCAAATCCGCCGCAACGCGCGACAAACACTGGCGTTGGCCGAGGGCTATGTCCAATTGTCACGTGCGGAAAACCAGATGCTCACCTTCGAGGTCGCCAATCTGGCCGACCTCGTGACCGAGGGCGTCGATACCCTCTGGCCCCAGTCAGCGGCCAAGGGCGTCGAACTGATCGCGCCTGACTACGAGCATGAATATCTGGTCGATGTTGACGCCGCGCTGATGCGGCGGGTCATCATCAACCTGCTGGACAATGCCATCCGCCACACCCCGACGGGGGGTCTGGTCGCGTGCCAGCTGTCCTCCTACGAGGACAAGGTTCTGCTGATTATCTGCGATGAAGGCCCGGGGCTGGACGACGACATGCGCAGCCGTCTGTTCCAGCCTTTTGCCGGTGGCAACGTGTCCGGTGCCGGTCTGGGTCTGGCCTTCGTACACACTGTTATTCAGCGTCACGGCGGCCAGATTTCAGTCGACCCGCCTTCCGGCGTGACGCCGCCCACGAGCGGTGCCTGCTTCTATATTACCCTGCCTCCGGTCGAGGCCGATTAAAGGTTATCAGGGCTGGCCCGTTCCATTGATCAAGGCATCGGCAGCCAGCCTTGCCAAAGCTGTCAGCAGCGTATCGGGCGTATGGTCCACCGGCCCACGGCCCGACACACGCACCACGCGTTTGTCCGTACCGTCCGCGCGCGTCGCTACAGCGGTCAGCACGTGCAGGCCCGGCTCCCGGCGTGCACCACGCACACGCGGGGTCTCGGCCCATTCGCCCTCGCGCGCATCCACATCCGAAAACGTCCCCACATCGGCAGGACGCACGGCGAGGGTGGCCAGCACATGCCAGTTGTCGCCTTCGACGACGCCGCGTCCATCGGCCAAGGCGGTCTTCAACGCCGCAGAGGCACGCTCGTCGGCTTCTTTGGTGATGAAGTGAACGCCCTCGATCGCTGCAGAGGTTACAGGCGCGCGATCAATCTTTAGCTCGGCCCCCGCGCTGCATCCTGAATGGGCCAGCGCCAGAGCACATACGCCGGTCAGCATGAAATAGGTGGGGAGACGGTTAAAGGCAGTCGACATATTCGGTCCGATAGTGGGGAGACAACCTAGCGTAGCAGATTTGCTAAAGGGTTCCCTCATCACGCAAAAGTTAAACCAACGTTCCTGGTGCCACACTCCAGTCTCAATGGTTAAGATTGACTAAGCAACTGAGCCTTCGACCCCGCCCATAACCACCAGCAGACGGGATTGAACCCATGAAATCTGGTTTATGGCCGCGCTCAAATTGGTGCCATGATCGACCCGCGAATTCTGAACGGGCTCGATTAAAATCTACGGCTCAGCTTGCTTAAATCGGCACAAGGCCCCTTTTTCACGGCTCCTCAGCCATCAATCTAAGGGATGGACGCGTGCTGATTTCTCGTCGGGGTTTGATTTTCGGAGGCTCTATTGCCTTGGCAGGGTGCGCAACCGCCTCTGCACCACCAACGCCCCAACTGGCACCTGCCCCGCCGCCGCGCATACCCCGTCCGGATCTGGCAGCCTATGCGGCACCGGCTCGTCCACAGGTTGTAATCGATCCCTACAACATCGTGCGACGGGACCTTCTGGACCGTGCGCGTCAGGCCATGGATTCCCACGGTCACCGCATAACCCAGCGTGACCGCATGTATCTGGTCGACTTCCAGAAATTTTCGGGTTCCGACCGCCTGTACGAGGTTGATTTGCTGGGCGGATGGGTGACCTCATATCGTACCAGCCACGGTCGGGGATCCGATCCGAGCCACAGCGGCTATGCCGAACGTTTCTCCAACCAGCCTGACAGCCACATGTCCTCGCTGGGCACCTATGTCACAGCAGGCCCGTCGTGGGGGCCGCAGCAAGGGCCGAACGTGCTGCTGGACGGGCTGGAGTATTCCAACAACCTTGCCCGCGAACGCGCCATTATCGTCCACGGCGCGGACTACGCCGATCCGGCGTTCCTGTCGCGTGAAGGCAAGTTGGGTCGCTCCTACGGCTGCTTCTCGTGCAGCCATGCCGATCTGACTGCCCTGCGAGAACGCATGGGCGAAGGCAGGCTTCTGTTCGCGATGAACTAAAGAAAAAGGGGAAGGCCGAAACCTTCCCCTAAAATCCTATTCGCGGCCCAGAGCGCGCCAGCCGATATCGGTCCGGTAGAAGCCGCCGGGCCAGTCGATCTTTGCAACAGCCTCATAGGCACGCTCTCGTGCTTCGGTCACGTCCTTGCCATAGGCGCAGACGTTCAGAACGCGACCACCTGCGGCAACCAACTGCCCGTCATCGCGGCGTTTGGTGCCAGCATGGAAGACTTGCACATTCGGACCAAAGTCCTGCTCGGCACCCCGAATGATCGAGCCTTCCAGCGGGCTGTCCGGATAGCCTTTGGCCGCCATAACGACGGTGATAACAACACCGGGCTTGAACTGCGGCGGCGGTACCTGGGTCACATCGCCCTTGGCGCAGGCCAGCAGCAGCGGGACGATATCGCCGTCAAAGCGCATCATCAGCACCTGACATTCCGGATCACCGAAACGGGCGTTGAACTCGACCACTTTCGGGCCTTCGCTCGTCGCCATCAGACCAGCATACAGAACGCCCTTATAGGGAGTGCCTTCATCGGCCATCATCTGGATGGTCGGCTGGACGACCAGATCATTGGCCTTTTTGACGAAATCTGCGGTGAAGACCGGCGCGGGCGAATAGGCCCCCATGCCGCCGGTGTTCGGACCGGCATCGCCGTCAAAGGCGCGTTTGTGATCCTGCGCACCGCCGAACAGTACGGCGCGCTTGCCGTCGGACAGGGCAAACAGGCTGCCCTCCTCACCGTCCATGAACTCTTCGATCACTACGCGCGAACCGGCGCTGCCGAAACGGCCGCCCAGCATACGCTCGATCTCGATCTCGGCGTCCTTGCGGTCAGGGCTGATGGCGACGCCCTTGCCTGCGGCAAGACCGTCGGCCTTGATGACGTAGGGGGCGGTATAGTTCGCCAATGCCGCCTTGGCCTCTTCGACGTTCTCGTAAACGCCATAGCCTGCGGTCGGGATGTTGTGACGGGCAAGAAACGCCTTGGAGAAGGCTTTCGAGGTTTCCAACTGCGCCGCCTTGGCCGACGGGCCAAAGCACGGAATGCCCAGACGCTCCAACTGGTCGGCCAGACCTTCGGCCAGCGCGGCCTCGGGCCCAACGACGACCAGATCAGCCGAGATTTCCTGCGCCAGAGCCACCAGCGCGTTGACATCGGTCGCCTTTACATCGCCGCGCAGCTCGCCGAGTTGCGCCATACCGGGGTTGCCGGGCGCAATGACGAGCCGCGAAGCGCGCGGCGACTGGGCGATTTTCCAGGCCAGGGCGTGCTCGCGCCCTCCCGAACCGACGAGCAAAATATTCATAACGCCGGAATGAGGGACCTGATGAGTCAGGTCAAGATTAACGTGGCGGATTATAGCGCGGCAAAGCGGCCAATTCCGCAGCAGTCAGGCGGGTGACGAGGTTGGGGCTTCTGCCGTCGGTGCGTTTTTCCGCCTCCACCTGAGCCAGCGGCAGCAGAACTTCGGTGTCGGACGGCCCCTCCAGTTCGACCACCAGATGGGTCGCCGTTCCGGTGGCATTGGTCACCAGCGACTCGACATCACCCAGATCCTGCCCCGCCGCATTGACGATATCGGCATCTTCCAGAGCCTTGCGGGTCATGCCCAGCGCCAGTGCGGCTTCACCGGTGGCCACCTTGGCCTCTTCACGCGTCACGCGCTCCGGTGCCATGTCAGGTGCCGGTGCACGCACCACGTCGTCAGTGCGATTATCGCACGCGCCCAGGGTCAAGGTTACAGCGGCCGTAACGGCCATGGCCAACATCGAAGTCTTCATTTCACAGCCCTTTCGGCAGCTTTGCCACTCACTAAGGTAACGAAGCCGCATTCTGAGCGTTCCCGCCGCGTGCTTGAGGCGCTAAGGTCCGGGCATGGATTCCGACGACTACGCTTTTGAAGGTGCCGCTCCTCAGGAGCAGGCACCCGCGCGCGACAACAACCCGCCCCTGTCGATCTCCGAGCTGAGTTTCGCGCTCAAGCGTACGCTCGAGGACCGCTTCGGCCACGTCAGGATCCGTGGCGAGATTTCCAAGGTCACACGCCACTCGTCTGGCCACGTCTATCTGACGCTGAAGGACGACAAAGCCGCCATCGACGGCGTGATCTGGAAGGGCGTGGTGCGCACCCTCGGTGCCCAGCCCGAAACCGGTCTAGAAGTCATCGTCACAGGCAAGATCACGTCCTATCCGGCACGGTCGTCCTACCAGATCGTCATCGAGAGCATGGAGCCTGCGGGGGCCGGTGCGCTGCTGGCGCAACTGGAACGCATCAAGACTCGTCTGCGCGAAGAGGGCCTGTTCGAGCCGTCGCGCAAAAAGCCCCTGCCCCAGTTCCCTGCCACCATCGGCGTCATTACCAGCCCGACCGGCGCGGTTATCCGTGACATCCTGCACCGGATCAGCGACCGCTGGCCCTGCCGCGTGATCGTCTGGCCGGTCATTGTTCAGGGCGACGCCGCCGCCAAACAAGTTGCAAACGCCGTGCGCGGCTTTGACGCCATGACACCGGACGGCCCGATCCCTCGTCCCGACCTGCTGATCGTCGCGCGCGGCGGTGGTTCGGTCGAAGACCTCTGGGGTTTCAACGACGAGAACCTCGCCCGCACCGTGGCGGACGCACGCATCCCGATTATTTCTGCGGTCGGGCACGAGACAGACACCACCCTGATCGACTTCGTATCGGACCGACGCGCGCCGACGCCTACCGGTGCCGCCGAAATCGCCACGCCAGTGCTGGCCGAGCTTCAGTGGGGACTGGCGGACTATGAGGCCCGCCTGCGCCGCTGTGGTGCGCGTTTGCTGGATGATCGCCGCACGCGACTGCTGTCGGTGGCCCGTGGTCTGCCGACGCGCCCCGAAGATCTTTTGGCCCTGCCCCAACAGCGCCTGGACCATGCGTCCAGCCGCCTTGGCTCTGCCTTGCACCGCAACGCCAGTGTGCACGAACAGCGCCTGACCCGCGTCGCCGCGCGCCTGTCGCCTTCGATCCTGCACCGTCCGATCGAGCGCCGCAGCGACCGCCTCCACGCCATCGAGGCCCGCTTCCGTCCTGCTATCGAACGCCGCCTTCAGCGAGACTCCGAGCGCCTTGCGGCTCTGGCGCGCGCACTGACGAACCTAGACCCGTCGCGTCCCAAGCCCGGCTTTGCCCGCGTAGAAGATGCCGAGGGTCAATGGATCACCTCGGCGCATAAGCTCACCGAGGGTCAGCACGTCTCGCTGGTGTTTGGAGACGGTCAGCGTGACGCGACTGTCGGCACCTCCGGTCCTGGCACGGTCACGCCATCTGCGCCGCCCACCCCTCTTGCTCCCAAGTCCGCGCCAAAGCCCAAACCCTCGCCAAGCGATCAAGGCACCCTATTCTGACCGGTTAGGGGCTTGAAGCGTTGCTGTTGTCTGAATATCTCAAACCAGCGATATGCAGAGGCAGTGATTCCCCACCCGCCTCCCGAACGGATGCCCCTGAGACATGAACGCTGCCCCCGCGTCACAAGCCACCGTGCACTATGGTGACGGTGAATTCGCAGTCCTGAATGGCGGAACATTCGTGCGCTGTGCGGTGACGGGTCAGGCTATTGCGCTTCCGGCGCTACGCTATTGGTCCGCGGCCCGTCAGGAAGCCTATGTCGGCCCGCTCGAGTTCTTGAAAGCGACCGGTGCGGATACAGCGGCGATCCAGCCTTCTGCATGAGTCCGCTCGGTACCCTCCATCTCCTGCTCGTCGACGACAACGCCAACATGCGTTCGATCGTGGCTGCTATGCTGAAATCCATCGGCATTGGCCGCCTCAGTGAAGCGGAGGACGGCACTCAGGCCCTAGAGATCCTGCGCGAACAGGCCATCGATATTGCCATCGTCGATTTTCGAATGCAGCCGATGGACGGCGTGCAGTTCACACGATCCATCCGTTGGGACGAGGACAGCCCCAACCCCTATTTGCCCATTGTGATGATGACGGGCCATTCCGAACTGTTCCGCGTGACGGACGCGCGCGATGCGGGCGTCAACGAGTTCGTGGCCAAGCCGGTTATGATCCAGGCGCTGATGAAACGGCTGGAAGCCATCATCCTGAGACCGCGTCCGTTTGTGCGTTCCGACGACTTCTTCGGGCCGGATCGCCGCCGGACCCACCGACTGGACCACGACGGCCCGTTCCGCCGTGCAACGGACATCCAGCGCAGCTAGATCAAGCCTGCTCGTGGGCTGTCAGCGCGTCATAAACTTTTTGCGGCCAGCGTTTGTGGACCCAGAACCAGTCTTCCGGTTTTTCGCGCACGCGGTCTTCGACAAAGCGGTTGGCAGCCTGAATACCGGTCAGAATGTCGGCGTTCTTGTCACCCGTATCGGGGATTTCAATCGCCTCGTGCACAGTCACCCGGAAGTTGGCTCCCTTCAGGCGCACCACCGACAGCGGCACCATTACAGTGCCGAATTTCGCCGCCAGACGCGCCGCGCCCGGTGAAGCATTTACAGGCTCGCCGAAAAATTCGACCTCGGGGCCTTCATTGTATTTCTGGTCGACCAGCAGGGCGATCGAGTCGCCGTTCTTCATACCCTTCACCAGCTCTCGCGTGCCGTCCCCCTTGGGCGCAAACAGGCGGATGCCATAGCGGGCCCGTGCGGCGCGCATCTGCTCTTCGACATAAGGGTTATTGGCCGGTCGATAGGTGATCTGACACGGCACGCCCGCGTGCAGGATCAGAGCCGACATCACTTCAAAGCTGGCGATATGGCCCGAGATAAACACCACCGGCTTGCCGCTGTCGCGCACGGCATGCAAGCGCTCCATACCCACAACCTGAACGCGGCCACTCTCGGGCGTCAGGCGGTCCATGATTGCCAGTTCGGCAAAGGTGCGGCCGGTGCGCTCCCATTGCTCATAGGCAATCTGCTTACGCCACTCGTCCGTCTTTTCAGGGAAGGCGATCTTCAGGTTCCGCAGAACAGTCTTGTGGGTACCGGTAATCGGCCCCAGCGTGCGCAACACCGCGCCGCCAAAGGCGGACGCGGCATCAACGCCGATCAGACGCAGTCCACCGAACAGGCCCCGAAACGCCAGCGACTCCAGTCGCCAGCTCAAGTCCTGTCCGAAGGACACCTTACGCTTATTCTCACCAGGCAATCGTCATTCCGCCATCAACCACAAGCGTCTGTCCTGTGACATAGGACGACGCGGGGCTGCACAGATAAACTGCCGAGCCAGCAATTTCATCCGGCAATCCGATCCTTTTCAAAGGTGCCGGGTCTGTGACCGTCTTGAGGATATCGGGCGTTTCCCACAGATAGCGGGCGAAATCGGTCTTGATCAGCCCCGGCGCGATGCAGTTCACGCGCACATTATGGGGGCCGTATTCGACTGCTAGGTTGCGTACCAACTGCATGTCAGCGGCCTTGGAGATATTGTAGGCACCGATGACGGCGTTGCCGCGCAGGCCGCCAATCGACGAGATCACCAGAATGGCACCGTCGTTTCGCGCCACCATCTCGGGCGCGACCATCTGGATCAGCCAGTGATTCGAAACGACGTTGTTCTGGAGGATCTTGTTGAACTGCTCGTCGGCGATACCCGACATGGGACCCGCATAGGGGTTGGTTGCAGCATTGCAGACCAGAATATCGATCTGGCCCCACGTCGCGCGGGTATCATCGACCAGACGCTGGAGATCTTCCTTCGACGCGATATTGGCCGGAATGGCGATGGCACGCGTATCGCCGTGTTTATCGTTGATAGCATTGGCCACCTGCTCGCAGGGTTCTGCCTTGCGAGATGAAATGACGACCTTTGCGCCATGGTCCGCCAACCGTTCTGCAATCGCCTTGCCAATCCCCTTGGACGAGCCGGTAACAACAGCGACCTTGCCGGTTAAATCGAACAGTTCCATTCAGTTTTCTCCCCTTACGGCTTCGCTTGATTGTTAGGTTCGTTGCGAGATGTTAAGCCGTAACCTCGCTACCTTGTTAGCACGCTCAATCCACTAGGAAAGTCATCGCAGCCTCTATGCAAAAGATCACCGGCGGATTGTTGTTCTTTGGCTGCCTTTTCCTGTCGCTGGCGGTGGGGGCAACCTTGTGGCGCGCCGGATGGGGTGCAGGGGCCGGTGTCGCCGGTGCCATCGGCACTCTAGGCCTGCTGGGTGCCACCTGCGCGCTGGCCGCCAGTGTCAATGACAAGCGCCAACTGCGTCGCGAACTGGCCAAGGTCAAAGAGGCCCACCGTCTGCTCGCCGATGCCATGGAATCCACCCAGGGCGCGCTGACCCAACTGGCTCAGGCTATCGAGAGCGGCCCCCTGTCGCGCACCGATGCGCTGACGGGCGAGGTGCGCATGCTGGAAGACATGGTCCAGCAGATGAACGCCTCCATCGAAGAGCGTCTGGCCAATCCCGCCGTGCCCGATCTTCGCGCCACCAACGGCAAGGTGAACGGCAACGGCGCACCTGCCACCGTGCATGATGCCCTCGCCGAGGGTCGCGTCGACCTCTACCTGCAACCCATCGTCACCCTGCCCCAGCGCCGCACCGTCTATTACGAGGCCTTCACCCGCCTACGCGACGCCTCGGGCCACAGCATGACGCCCGCGGAATATATGTCGATTGCCGAAGAGGAAGGGCTGGTCCCCGCCATCGACAATCTGTTGCTGTTCCGTTGTGCACAGATCGTTCGCCGTTTGGGTCGTCAGGACCGCAAGGTCGGCGTGTTCTGCAACATCTCGATGGCGTCGCTGGGCGACGAGACCTTCTTCCCGCAGTTTCTGGATTTCCTTGGCCAAAACCGCGACCTGAAGGATGCCCTGATCTTTGAACTGGGACAGGCCGTGTTCGAGGCCCGCGGAGCTACCGAAGCCCGCAACATGGCCAAGCTGGCCGACCTCGGCTTCCGCTTCTCCATCGACAAGGTGCAGACTCTGGACCTCGACTTCGCCGACCTACAACGTTCGGACGTGCGCTTCCTCAAGATTTCCGCCGACCTGATGATCGAGCAACTGCTCGAAATGGACGGGGCTGTGCCTCTGCCCAGCAAGCCCGACATTCAGGCCGCCGACTTCGCCCCGCTGGTCCGCCGTTACGGCCTCGAACTGATCGCGGAAATGGTCGAGACCGAGCGTCAGGTGGTCGACATCCTCGACCTCGATGTCCCGCTGGGTCAGGGCCATTTGTTCGGCGAGCCGCGCGCCATCAAGGAAACGGTTCTGGCCGAGACCGATCCCCCGTCCGAGTTCGTGCGCTCGACCTTGCACTCTGCCGAGCGTCGCCTGCGCCACTGAGTGGTAATGTTGGCTCGCAATCGGAAGCGCACATTGCTACATCGCTGCGCATGACCCTTCCTGTTGTGCTGAACCACCTGTCGGCAGTCGCCGATGATTACGACGTCCTGTTGTGCGATGTCTGGGGCGTAATCCACAACGGCCGCGAAAGCTGGCCTGCAGCGTGTGACGCACTGACCCGCTTTAACGAGAAGGGCGGCCATGTGGTGCTGATCTCCAACTCGCCGCGTCCGTCCAGCGATGTCATTTCGCAGCTGGATGGTCTGGATGTACCACGCAGCAGCTGGAAGCGTTTCGTCACCTCGGGCGATGCGACCCGCGCCGAACTGGCCAAACGCGCGCCTCAAGCAGCGCTGGCCATCGGTCCAGACCGCGACGCTACCACCTATGAAGGTACCCGCCTGCAGCTGGTCGACACTGTGGAGGGTGCGGACTTCGTCTCCGTCACCGGCCTGGTCGACGATGCTACCGAGACGCCGGAAAGCTACCGCGCGATTCTGAGCGAGGCTGCGGACAAGGGCCTGGACCTGATCTGCGCCAACCCCGATCGCGTGGTCCAAAAGGGCGACAACCTGATCTACTGCGCCGGTGCGCTGGCCGATCTTTATGAAGAGCTTGGCGGCAAGGTCATCATGGCCGGCAAGCCGTATGCCCCCATCTATGATCTGGCTTTGATCGAGGCCGAAGCTCTCATGGGACGCCCCGTCGACCGCAGCCGCGTACTTTGCATTGGCGATGGCGTGATCACCGACGTAGTTGGTGCCCAATCCCAAAATCTGGACTGCCTGTTTATTGCTCAAGGTATTCATGGCGATAAGGCCAAGGGCAAAGATGGTTCCCTGAACCCGTCGGGTGCAGGCGATCTGCTGAAGGCGGAAAATACAACCGCCCGTTACGCCGCGCTCGACCTGGCGTGGTAAGCCCGCAACAAGTCTCGCCATTTAAGTTCACCTGACGTAAAGCAGCGCTCATGAGCAACCTGGTCCAAGGCCACCCTTCTGGCGGCTATATTCTCGAAGAGCTTCACGTCGGTATGTCCGCCGAGAAGATCGTACCCGTCAGCGAAGAGCGCATCCAAATGTTTGCGGATGCTTCGGACGACTATAATCCGGTGCATCTGGACGAGGCCTATGCCTCCAAGACGGCCTATCGCGGCCGTATTGCCCATGGTCTGCTGAGCGCATCGTTCGGCTCGGCCGTCGTGGGTACGGTTCTGCCGGGTGCGGGCTCGATTTACATCTCGCAATCGCTCGCCTTCCACTATCCGGTCCGCATCGGCGACACTGTGCGCATTCTCATCAGCGTGGTCGGCGTGGATCAGGAATCGGCCCGCGTAGAGTTGAACTGTGAAGGCTATGTCGGCGACAAGCTGATCATGGACGGCATCGCCGTCGTGCGCGTTCCGCGCCGCCGCAAGCCTTCCGCCCGCTAAGGTTCACTGGCCGTGGCGATTGAAGTCATCCGCGACTGGCGCGGCCTTTCGGCATCCCAAAAGGGTGCCGCCGTGGCCGTAGGAGCCTTCGATGGTGTGCATCGCGGCCATCAGGCCGTAATCGCTTCGGCCCGCAAGGCTGCCGATGAACTGGCCGTGCCCTTGGGCGTGGTCAGCTTCCATCCCCACCCGCGCCGCTTGTTCCAACCGGACGTCGCGCCCTTTGGCCTGATGACACCGGAACAGATGGCGCGGGCCCTTGATGCTCTGGGTGTGGATCGGCTGTACCTTCTGCCCTTCGATCGCGAAATGGCATCCCTGACCGACGAAGCCTTTGCCCGCGAAGTGCTCAGCGAGGGTCTGGGCATCAAACATGCTGCGGTCGGTTTTGACTTTACCTTCGGCAAGGGTCGCTCCGGCTCGCCCGACCTTCTGACGCAATATGGTCAGAGGCTCGGCTTCTCGGTTTCCGTCACCGAGCGCAAGGACGACGCAGACGGTCTGAAACTGTCCTCCTCGGCCGTCCGCGAAGCCTTGAAAGCCGGCGACATGACCCGCGCCACCGCTATTCTCGGTCGCCCCTTCGCCATCGAAGGCACCGTCATCCACGGTGACAAGCGGGGCCGCACCATTGGCATCCCGACCGCCAACATTGCCATGCCGGCCTATATGCGTCCGGCTTACGGCGTTTACGCCACCCGAACACGCCTCCCCGACGGGCGCGTGGTCAACGGCGTGGCGAACCTCGGCATCCGTCCGATGTACGAGATCGAAGACCCGCTGTTGGAGGTCTGGCTGTTCGACTTCGACGAGAGCCTATACGACCAGACGGTCGAAACCGAACTGGTCGCCTTCCTGCGCGGCGAGATGAAGTTTGACGGCCTCGACGCGCTCAAGGTCCAGATCGACGAAGACGCCCGTCAGGCCCGCGCCATCCTCGGCTGATCAGCCCTGCGCGTTCAGCGCCGCTTGGCGGATCAGGCCCACCATATTGTTCAGACCATTGGCGCGTTGAACCGTCAGCGCTGATGGCAAGCCCAGTCGCTCCAGCGCGGCCTTGGCATCAAAGCCCAGAATTTCTTGAGGTGTGCGGCCAGAATACAGGCGCAGCAGCAAAGCTATATTGCCTTTCGACAGAGCACTGTCGGAGTCGGCATCAAAGAATAGGCGATCACCGTCTTGGCGCGTATTTAGCCACACCTGCGCTGCACAGCCGGGCACCTTGTTCGCGTCGATACGCGCCGCATCCGGCAACGGCGCCAGCGTCTTGCCCAGTTCGATCACATATTCGATCCGACCCTCCCAATCCCCGAGCAGATCGAAATCCTCAATCAGTTCGGCCAGTACATTTTGGATTGGTTCGGGGGTCGCGTCAGTCATGGCGGTCTCCATACCCCCATGCACCCAGCCTTAACAACGCCCGAATGCGCAGGTCTCTTCACCACCTAAGCGAGCACGTTTGGGAAGCGCGCTGCTGGGCGCTATCCTAGAGGGATGATTCTGTGACCACCACGCGCTGTGGTCACATCTGACAGGACCCGAAACCGCACCTTGAACGCTCCCTTCACCCCGCCTTCTGCTGCGACGCTGGTCCTGCCCGATCCGGCCCAGGCGCGTCGCCGCGCGATTTGGCATCTGTTGTGGGGCATCAGTCTTCTGGCACTGACGGTGATGGCGCTGTTTTCGGGCGCCGATGTCCTGACCTTGCTGGCGCTCATGGTTGTTGCCCTGCCGGCAGTCGGTGTCTTTGCGATCCAGCCCCTACCACAGTCGCCGTCTCCGTGGCCCCAACCGGTGCTGCCCACGCCCGTTTGGGCTGTAGTCCCGTGGCTGGTCTGTCCTGTTGTGGCCATGGCCATCACGGGAGGCTTCCAAGGCCCGCTTTCCCCGTTCGTTTTCGTCCCCGTGCTGGGAGGTCTGGCGCTCCGCTCGCCCGGAGACGAGCGCCCGCTGGTCTGGGGCTTGGGCGCAGCCGCACTGGCCGCATTTGCCGGAGCTATCGCTGCCCCCCTGCTCCCAAGGCTGAGCGATAATGCCTTGCTGACATCGGGGCTGGGGCTCGTGGTCCTGCTGTTCGGCTTGGTGGCCGCTCTGAATACGCGTCACACCGGAACCGTGGTGCCTCTTACTATGGCGCGTATGGAGTCCGCCCTGACCGATCAACCGGGCCTGACGCTGGTTCTGGCCCCGAACGGTCGTGCCTTGGCGGCCTATGGTGCCGCGCCTCCGGCTATGGATGTGGATGCCCTGTTCTCCGAGTACGACGGCGAAGGCGGTTTGATCGAAGCCATCCACCCGCCCGATCGCCCCGCTGTGCGCGCTGCCTTGTCCCGCGCTCAGGCCGGACAGCCCGCGCAGGTCCGCTTTACCCCGCGCGCCGCACTGGACCGCCGAGTATTACTGGTCGTGCGCCGCATGCAGGGTGACAGCCGCCGCATCGCCGCCCTGATGCTGGACGCCACCCTCCAGCACGCCCGGGAGAGCGAGCTTGATCAGGCCCGCGCCGAAGCCGAGGCGCAGGTCTTGGCCCGTTCACGCTTCATCGCCTACCTCAGCCACGAACTGCGCACGCCGCTGAACGCCGTGCTGGGTTTCTCGGAAATGATGAAGAGCCAGTTGGTGGGCCCGCTGTCGGATCGTTACATCGACTATGCCAGCTCCATCCACACGGCGGGCAGCCACCTGCTGGACGTGATCGGCAACGTGCTGGACGTGTCGCGCATTGATGCCGACCGCTACGAGCTGCATCGCGAGGATATTGACGCGCGCGATCTGGCCGATGCGGCCATGGCGCTGGTGCGGGTTCAGGCCGATGAAAAAGCCATCGACCTCAGCGCGGACCTCCCGGACGAAACGCTGTTGGTTCACGTGGACCGCCGCGCCTTTAAACAGATCCTCGTCAACCTGCTCAGCAATGCGGTGAAGTTCACGCCCGCCAACGGCCAGATCGAACTGGCCGCTCGCCGTGAAGACAATGCCATGGTTCTGACGGTGAAGGACAACGGCATCGGTATCGCGCCCGAAGACCTTGCTCGCCTTGGTCGCCCGTTCGAACAAGCCGGCGACGCCAAGCAAAAAGCCCAAGGCACGGGCCTTGGGCTGTCGCTGGCGCGGTCCCTTGCGGAACTGCACGATGGCACTCTGACGCTGGAAAGCACACTGGGCGAAGGCACCACCGCCACCCTGCGCATTCCCGCTTTCTAAGTCCTAGTCGCGAGCGACCTTAAAACCTGCAAACGACTGTTTTACAGGCATCAGCTCGATAGAGTTGATGTTCAGGTGCGCAGGCAGGTTCGCCACCCAGAACAGGGTCTCGGCGATGTCTTCTGCGGTCATCGGATCAACGCCCGCATACAGCGTATCGGACGCGGCCTGATCACCGCCGGTACGTACCAGCGTGAACTCCGTCTCGGCCATACCCGGCTCGATCGACGTCACGCGCACGCCCGTACCGTGCAGGTCCGAACGCAGGCCAAGCGAGAACTGGCGCACGAAGGCTTTGGTGCCGCCGTAGGCATTGCCACCGCGATACGGATAGTTGGCGGCCACCGACGAAATGTTGATGATCGCCCCCTTACGCTCGATCAGGCGCGCCAGCATCCGGTGCGTGATCGTCATCAGGCCGGTGATGTTGGTATCGACCATCTGCTGCCACTGCGCCAGATCGGCTTCCTGAGCCGGACCCGTACCCAGCGCCAGGCCGGCATTGTTAATCAGCAGGTCAATCTGCTGGAACGCTTCGGGAAGGTTGGCCAGCGCCGCATCAATCGCCGCTGCATCGCGAATATCAAAGGCGCACGGATGAACCACATCCGCGCCCAGTTCCGACACCAGCGCGTCCAGTCGCTCTGCGCGACGGCCCGTGGCGATGATCTTCCAGCCATCGGCGGCAAAACGACGGGCGGCAGCGAGGCCGAAGCCCGCGGTTGCGCCGGTAATCAGAACTGTACGGCTCATGCCGTTTCCCCTTCTTCCTTGGCTTTCAGCGCGGCCTGACGGGCCTTTTCGCGTTCCTCGGCGGCGCGGATGCGGGCCTGCTCGGCGGCACGAACGGCGTCTGTGCCGATGTGGGCGCTACCGCGCTGCTTGGCCAGCTCGATCTGGCGCTGACGCTCGGCGTAGGCTGCGCGACGTTCCTCGTCACGTTCGTCCCAGCAGTGGTCGCAGGAAATGCCTTCGACGTATTTGGCCGACTTCTGGCCCTCGGGGCTAACCGGCATACGGCAGGCGCGGCACAGGGTGTGCTCGCCAACCTTCAGGCCGTGGCCCACCGAAACCCGCTCATCAAAGACGAAGCATTCGCCCTTCCAAAGGCTCTCCGGCTCGGGGATTTCCTCGAGATATTTCAGGATGCCGCCCTCAAGGTGGTGCACTTCCTGAATACCCTCGGACTTCAGATAGGCCGTCGACTTCTCGCAGCGGATACCGCCGGTGCAGAACATGGCCACCTTGGTCGGCTTGTCACGTGTGACCAGCGCGCGACCTTCCTTCTCGAACCATTCGGCGAACTCGCGGAAGGTCTTGGTGTTCGGTTGAATGGCGTTCTTGAAGGTGCCGATCTCGAACTCGTAGTCGTTACGGGTATCGATGATGACCGTATCGGGATCAGAAATCAGCGCGTTCCAGTCCTGCGGCTTCACATAGGTGCCGACGCCGTTGACCGGATCGAGATTGGGCAGGCCCATGGTCACGATCTCTTTCTTGATCCGCACCTTCATGCGGTAGAAAGGCATTTCGTGAGCGCCGGAGTATTTCAACTCCAGTCGGTCAAAGCCCGGTTCGGCATAGATGCCGTCGACAACGTGTTTGATCGCATCATGCGGTCCGGCAATCGTGCCGTTGATGCCTTCGTGGGCCACTAAAAGCGTGCCGCGCACCTCGTCGCCGCACAGGGCAATCAGTCGTTCGCGCAGGGCAGCGGTATCAGCCACCGGCGCGAAACGGTACAGCGCGGCAACCAGAACGGGATAATCTTGGAAGGAGGTATCTGTCACGCGGCCTCTATAAGCGTTTTGGGCATTAAAACCCATACTGTCTGACACCGAAGCTTGCCTTAGACGTTAGGCCGGTGTGGACTGTGATCGCGCCGATGCGCAGACGTCCGCGCAGCGTCTTTTTCCGATAGGTGCCTTTCAGTTGACAGTGGCCAAGTCGTCCCCGCTCGAACCGCTTAAGCATCCGCTGTTCCGGGCCATCTGGATCACCAGCTTGATCACCAATTTCGGCGGTCTGATCCAGTCGGTGGGCGCGTCCTGGATGATGACCTCCATCTCCACCACCCAGATGACCGCTCTGGTACAGGCTTCGGTCAGCCTGCCAATCATGCTGCTGTCGCTGACGGCGGGGGCGCTGGCCGACACCATGGACCGCCGCAAGATCATGCTGGTGGCCCAAACCTTCATGGTGCTGATCTCCGCCTGTTTGGCGGTTCTGGCATGGATGGGTTTGCTCACGCCGTGGATCTTGCTCAGCTTCACCTTCCTGATCGGATGCGGCGTCGCCTTTAACGGCCCCGCTTGGCAGGCGTCTGTCGGCGATATCGTTCCGCGTGAAGATCTGGCCTCGGCGGTCACTTTGAACTCCATGGGCTTCAATCTGGCACGAAGCCTTGGTCCTGCACTGGGCGGTGTGGTTGTCGCGGTCGCCGGTGCAGCGGCGGCGTTTGCCGTGAACGCGGTGTCCTATATCGGCCTTCTGTTGGTGCTGTTCCGGTGGAAGCCCAACCGCCCCCAACACACACTGCCGCGCGAAGGCTTGCTGACGGCCATGGGCGGCGGCCTGCGCTATGCCATCCTGTCGCCGCGCATCGTTGCGGTGCTGGTGCGGGCGCTGATCTTCGGTATCGGGGCCAGTGGCCTTCAAGCCCTGATGCCCGTCATCGCGCGTCACGAAGTCGGCGGGGGCCCGCTGATTTACGGTATTCTGCTGGGATCGTTCGGTGTCGGTGCCGTGGGCGGAGCGCTGTTCATTTCCGAACTGCGTGCCCGTTTCAAAACCGAAACCATCGTTAGGTTCTGGACCCTCACGTTTGCCGTCGCCGGGATTTGCGTCGGGTTTGCGCCGACCATTTACCTGACTGTGCCCGCCTTGATGCTGGGCGGTGCGGCTTGGGTCACGGTCCTGTCGACCTTCAACGTCACCGTCCAGATGTCTGCACCGCGGTGGGTCGTGGCGCGCGCGCTGGCGCTGTATCAGATGTGCGCCTTTGGCGGCATGGCGGCGGGTTCGTGGCTGTGGGGCTCTCTGGCCCAGAACTACAGCATTACCTTGGCGCTATGCATTTCAGCGGGTGTGCTGGTCCTGTGCACGGCCATCGGGCTGCGTGCCCCGCTGGCTAACGGTGAAGACCTGAACCTCGCCCCGCTGGACCGCTGGCGCGAGCCGTCCACCGAACTGCACATCGAGCCGCGAAGCGGCCCGATCATCATCTCGATCACCTATCGTATCGACGACGAGGATGTGCCCGAACTGTTGCGGTTGATGGAAGAGCGCCGCCGTATCCGGCGTCGTGACGGCGCGCACCAATGGCGACTGATGCGCGATCTGGCTGACCCCAATCTTTGGACCGAGAAATATCAGGTCGCTACCTGGCTTGACTACATTCGCCACAACCAGCGGATGACCCACGAGGACTCCCGCATTGGCGAAGACATCCGTGCTCTTCACAAAGGCGATCAACCACCGTCTGTGCACCGGATGATCCAGCGCGCGACCGGCAGCGTGTCCCCGCACCTGCATACCGAGCGCAACTTTGGCGAACCGCTTACCGATCCGACACGGGCGTCCTAAGCCGCAAATAGAGCAAGGGCCGCATCTGTTACGATACGGCCCCTGTGGAATATGGGTGCGACTGGACTTCTCTAGAAAAGTCCAAACAAGAAATGCACGCCCAAGGCGACGAACAGAAGTAGCGCGAAGCCCATCAATAACCCGAAGGCCGGATGCATCGGTTTTGAAACACGCGCCGACCGCTCGTAAGCGAGCGCGCGCGGCTTACCCGGGTGAACCAGAGCCATGACGTTTCCTTTCCCTTTGCGGCGGTGGCCATCGTGGGACACCGTCTCGCTAGGAAAGCGTCCACCAAAGACCATGCGTTGCATAGGGCCTTTCACACCATCGTGAACGGTGACTTTTCGGGGCTTTTCGGCTAACCCCGCCGCTCAAAGGATTTTCCATGTCAAAACTGACTATTGCCGACGAGGCTGGCCGCCGCCGGACTTTCGCCATCATTGCCCACCCGGACGCCGGTAAGACGACCCTGACCGAGCATATCCTGCTGGCCGGTGGCGCGCTGCGCGCTGCTGGGGCCGTGAAGGCGCGCGGTGAAAACCGCCGTGCCCGCTCGGACTGGATGAAGATCGAAAAGGAACGCGGCATCTCCGTCACCGCCTCGGTGATGACCTTCGAGCACGAAGGCAAGATGTTCAACCTGCTCGATACTCCGGGCCACGAAGACTTCTCGGAAGACACCTACCGCACCCTGACGGCTGCCGACTGCGCCATCATGGTGCTGGATGCCGCCAAAGGTATCGAGCCGCAGACGCTGAAGCTGTTCGAGGTTTGCCGCCTGCGCGACATTCCGATCATCACCTTCATCAACAAGCTGGACCGCGAGTCTCAGGACCCGATGGCCCTGCTGGACGAAATCGCCAGCCGCCTGCAACTGGACCCTGCCCCGATCTGGTGGCCCGCCGGTTCGGGCAACCGTCTGCGCGGTCTGGTCGAAGTCGGCACCGGCCGCTTCCAGCCCTATGCCAAGAAGACGGCTGGCTCGAACGAAGATGCCGAGCATCCGGACGCCCTGCCACTGACCGAGGCCGCCCAGTATTTCGAAGCTGGCGAGCACGAAGAAACCGCCGAGGCGTTGGAACTGGTCGAAGCCGGTTACCCAACCTTCGACCGCCAGTCTTTCCTTGAAGGCCACATGACCCCGATTTTGTGGGGCTCGGCGCTTCGCCACTTCGGTATCGAAGACCTGCTGCGCGCCATCGGCGAGTGGGCCCCTGCGCCCAAGGTCATGCCCGCCCGCAAGGAAGCGCCGCCGGAAACCCGCAACGCCCCTTCACCAGAGGCCATCGAGGTCGATCCGGGCCAGACCGAAGTCACCGGCTTCGTCTTCAAGGTTCAGGCCAATATGGACCCAAACCACCGCGACCGTATCGCCATGTTCCGCATGGCCTCCGGCTCGTTCAAGCGCGGCATGAAGCTGAAGGTGCAGAACACCGGCAAGCAGTTGTCGGTCAACGCGCCGATGATGTTCTTCGCCTCGGACCGTGAGCTGGCGGAAGAAGCCTATGCGGGCGACGTGATCGGTATTCCGAACCACGGCGTGCTGCGCGTAGGTGACAGCCTGTCCGAAAGCGGCCTCGTGCGCTTTGCAGGCCTGCCGAACTTCGCGCCGGAAATCCTGCAACGCGTACGTGTGAAAGACCCGCTGAAGGCCAAACACCTGAAGAAGGCGCTGGAAGGTCTGGCCGAAGAAGGCGTGACCCAGCTGTTCCGTCCGGAAATCGGCGCAGACTTCATCGTGGGTGCCGTGGGGCAACTGCAGTTCGAAGTCATGGCCGACCGTTTGGGTGCCGAATACAACCTCGACGTTCTGTTCGAGCCGTCGCCTTATGCCGAAGCCCGCTGGGTTGTCGGTGAAAAGGCCGACCTTGAGGACTTCGCCTCGAAATATCGCCCGCAGATGGCGACCGACATTGACCAGAACCCGGTCTTCCTCGCCAAGTCGTCGTGGGAAACCGGTTACGTGGGGGAGCGCTTCCCCAAGGTGACCTTCTCCAAGACGCTGGAACGCGGTTGATCGCATCAGGGGAGGCTCCGGCCTCCCCTTTTTCATGTCCCAAACAATAGACGCCCGAAAATCGGCGGCACTGTCATCTGGATGGAGTAGAACAGGGAAATGTTGTTCGACCTGCCCAGTGATGACGCCCTCTACGACGCCCTCGTCGCGCGTGATGACCGCTATGACGGGCGGGTGTTTGTGTGTGTGCATTCGACCGGCATCTTCTGCCGCCTGACCTGTCCGGCACGCAAGCCAGTGCGCGAGAACTGCACCTTCAGGGAAACCGTGGGCGAATGCATCGAGGCGGGGTTTCGCGCCTGCAAACGCTGCCATCCCGTACAGGCCGCGGCCCAGAATGATCTGGTCGTCACCGCCCTGCTCGAAAAGCTGGACGCCGAGCCGCAACGCCGCTGGTCCGAGCCGGACATCGCCCGCATGGGATACGATCTGTCCACGGTGCGCCGCGCCTTTAAACGCCACTTCGGCATGACGTTTCTGGAAATGGCCCGCCAGCGTCGCCTGCGCGAAGGCTTCGAGACACTGGCCTTGGGAGGATCGGTTTTGACTGCACAACTGGATGCCAGCTTTGAGTCTCCTTCCGCCTTCCGTGCGGCCTTTGCCAAGCTGATGGGATGCGCGCCCGCAGACCTGAAAACAGACGGCCACATGCGCGCGACGTGGATACCCACGGCCCTTGGCGATATGATCGCCGTCAGCAGCGCCACCCATTTGCACCTGCTGGAGTTCGTGGACCGCAAGGGTCTGCCCGCAGAGCTGAAGAAGCTGCAAGCCGCCACACCGGGTGGCCTTGGTATCGGTCGCTTTGCCCCTGCAGAACAAGCCGAGGCAGAACTGGCCGACTATTTCGCCGCCCGCTCTGCCCGTTTCGAGACGCCCTTGGCCATGCACGGCACCGACTTCTACAAGCGCGTCTGGCAGGCTCTGCAGAGCATCCCCGCTGGAGAGACACGCTCCTATGGCGAGATCGCTCGCCAGATCGGACAGCCAACCGCCGTGCGCGCCGTCGCCCGCGCCAATGGCTCAAACCAGATCGCGCTGATGATCCCCTGCCACCGCGTGATCGGCGCGGACGGCTCGTTGACGGGTTATGCGGGCGGGCTATGGCGCAAGCAGCGGCTGATCGAGATCGAGCGGGCGCTCCGCCAACAGGCGGCCTAGGCCTTCGGCATCCACCCCTTCTGGAAATAAGGCAAGAAGAACTGCACCAGCGGACCGATGCTGAGGGCAAACACCACGGTGCCGACGCCCACAACGCCGCCCAGCAGCCAGCCAATCGCCAGAACGACCAACTCTACCAGCATGCGCGAGACGCGGATGGACCAACCAAACTTGCGGTTCAGCCCCACCATCAACCCGTCACGCGGTCCTGTGCCCATGCCCGCGCCGATATAGGCGGCCGAGCCGACACCCGTCAGCACGACGCCGATCAGCAAGGCTGAAACCCGCAGCGGCCATCCGTCAAACTCCGGGATGAGCCACAGGAACAGGTCCAGTGTCAGACCGATCACCAGAATGTTCATAATGGTACCGACACCGGGCTTTTGGCGCAGCGGTATCCAAAGCAGCATCACTACCACGCCGGACAGGATGCTGAGCACGCCAAGGCTTAAGCCGGTCAGACCTGCCAAACCCTGATGGAACACATTCCAGGGATCCAACCCCAGATGCGCCCGCACCATAAGCGCGGCCCCAAGGCCGAACAGCGACAAGCCTGCCAATAACTGGATAAATCGACGCACCCACATAACCCCGTCATGCCCGATCCAACTCTCCGACGCGAGGGATAAACGCCGCTGAACAGCGCAGACGCCATTGCCGATGGAACGCTTTGCGCACCCTACGGCTACGCGCACGATGAAGGTGGCGTGGGGCTTCTATACTCCCGCGCGGACGAGAGCGGAGCGCAAAAGAGCTTCACCAACTGACTGGTTAGGCAGCCACAAAGCATGGAAGTGCCGCAAAGCCGTGCATAATGCGTAGTGTTGCGGGGTTTTCTACGTCCTGTAGAAGTGATTACCTACCCTCGCGGAAGCACAGCTTCCATTTGGAGAGTTCATGTTGAGTGTTGCCTTGGCGATGTCGGTGCTTCTGGCATTCAGCCAGTCCGCGCCTGCTGCGCCGGCTGCGCGCCCGCTGGTGGTTTCCTACGCGGACGCGGTCGCATGCGCAGGGGTGACACAGGCCGGCTCCGAATTGGAAGGCAATGAGAGTGCGCGCGGCAGGCTACTGTTTGACGCCGCGCTTTATTGGTCCCTGGCCACAATCCAGATGGGCCAAGCCTCCGGCCGTCCCACAACCTTGACCGAGCGCGATCTGTCCAGCGCACGAATTCGCGCGGTGCGCGAACTTAGCCGGGGCGTTCCCACTACCGTCGAGAAACTGGAAAGGTGCGTGAAATCCGCGCCTTCCCTAGGGTAATAAAAAATCAACGATATTTCACTTCGAACCAACGTCGTGGCGCTGCGTTTGCTTGGCAACAGGAGGGATCAATCCGTGATCCCAAACCGGGACAAGCGGACCCATGTTCGAGTTTGGAAGAGATCTGAGACGCCTTTTCGAGAAGGCCCGCGATAGCCAGGATCTGGGCTGGTTGGAGCTGGTCGGATTGAACCTAGTCGAGATCGAAGCCCGCAACCAATCCATCGACGCGGGTCGCGTGTCCTGCCCCCGTCCCTATGAGGGATGGATGCGCGCAGCCGCTCTCTGGCGCGAACATGCCCGCCGCTCCGGCTCCTCGGAAAGCCTTCAGCGTGCCGAACAAGCCGGACGCGATGCCAGCCGTGCCGCGCTGAACGAGGACCAAACCATTCGCGCCGCCGTCGACGTCGGCCACACGGCCATGTTGGCCTTTGACCTGTTCGGTATCCCGCGTCGTCTTGATGGCTTGCTGACCAGCCTCGATGGCCTGCCTGCCGCGCGCCGCTCCGAGACCCAGGCCGAGGTGGAAGCCCTGCGCGCCCGATTGAATGCCCGCAAGGCCCGCGTCGCCTATGATGCAGACAAGATGGCCGATGCCGCCAACCAACTGGCCGAAGCCATGCTGGGCCTGAAACCGGACGATTCAGCTATAGGCGAGGACCTGCAACTGGATCGCGCCGCCTTGTCGCTGGAGGCGGGCCTTCTGACCCGCAACGCCAAGCTGCTGGATCGTGCAGGCCGCGAACTACGCGAACTTGTGGAGGGTGCCCTGCCCGACGAGCGACCCGTCAGCCGCGCCCGCGCTTTGGCTCTGTGCGGAACGGGTATGGCTGCTCTGGCCGCCATCGCCAATGACGCCGGTGCCCGTCAACAAGCGCGTGCGCTGTTCGATGCGGCAGCCGACCAGTTCTCGCCCGATCACAGCCCGATGGACTGGGCCGCGATCCAACTGCTGAAGGCCGAACGTGCAGAGGGGAGCCCCGAGGCGCTGGAACAGGCCCACAAGCTGACTGACAAGCCCGGCCTTATCATCGGGGCCATGATCCGCGAACGCCTCTATGCGCACACCATCAGTGAAGCGGACGAAACGGGTGATTTCACCGCGATCACCAAGGTTGAAGTCGTACTTCGTCACCGCCTCGCCCGTCCGATGGACGAGACCACGGCCATTGATTGGGCCAGCGACCAGATCTCTATGGCGCGGGTGGCGATGAGCTTGTCCAAACGCTTGTCTTACCCGCTGCAGGATCTGGGTATGGCGCTTTATGAAGCTGCGGACGCGGCCACGATGTCGGGCGTACCTTCGATGGCCGTCAGGGCAAAAGACCTGATGCTCTTGGCCAAAACGGCCTGATTTCGGGATAAACGCGCCGGTCACCTTGACCCGGCCACATTGGACACCTAGCTGACCAAGCACGTCTTATAGGTGCCTCAAGTGACCGACCAATCTGCTGATCCCGTCCACGCCTTCATCGAAAACGCCGTTAAAGATCACGACGTCGTCCTGTTCATGAAGGGCACGCCGGATTCGCCGCGCTGCGGCTTCTCGGGCCTCGCTGTCCAGCTTCTGGACCACGTCGGTGTCGCCTTCGTTGGCGTCGACGTGCTTCAGTCCGAGCAACTGCGCGACGGCATCAAAGCCTATTCGGACTGGCCGACCATCCCGCAGCTCTACGTTAAGGGCGAATTCGTCGGTGGTTCGGACATCATGCGTGAAATGTTCAACGCCGGTGAGCTTCAGGCTCTGATGGCCGAAAAGGGCATCGGCCCGGCCGAAGACTAACCAGCGGGGGCTGATTGATGGCGAGGGTTGTTCTCGAACCGCGCGAAGACCGCGAGATCTTCATCGTGCCTCTGGATATTAAGCCGGAGCACATCGACGAGAACGGCCACGTCAACAATGTGGTCTATGTGGGTTGGTTGCAGGATGTCGGCACCGCCCACTGGAACGCCCGCTTCGACGAGGCGACCCGCACGAAATATTCGTGGGTCGCCCTTCGTCACGAGATTGATTACTTCCGCGGCATCATGCCCGATGCGACGGGCATCAAGGCCCGTACATGGGTTGGCGACCCGCAAGGCCCGCGTTTTAACCGCTATGTCCGGATCGAGGACGCAGACGGCAAGGTCTGCGCTCAGGGCGTATCGGAATGGTGCCTTGTCGAAGCCAGCACCCTTCGCCCCCAACGCATCCCTGCCGACATGTTAGGCCCGTTCTCGGCCTAACCCCTGCCCTAGAGGCTTAACGGGTTCATCACGCGAACCTGTTTGCCGGCCGGCAGTTCCAAGACCTGATAGCTCCAATAGATCGGCACATCGCCCAGCGGCCCTTCGCAGCGCGCGTCTTTGTGCTGGGAGATGGTCACCTGGGCCACGTCGGATACATCGCGCACGACCACTTCAAAGTCCGCGCGCTGGGTGCAGTTGGTAATGATCGTAGCATGCAGCTTCTGGCCATCCGCCGAGACGCTGCGGACATACGGCCCCATCGGCGCGCCGCGAGATACCTTCACCGACGAGCCTTCGCCATCGGCGATAATCACGCAACCCGACAGGCCGACACAGGCCAAGGCGGCAAGCAAAGCACGCGTCATTGGCTGGCCTCCATCGGGCGCTGATCGTGAACGACACGGTCGCCGCCGGCGATAATGATGCAGCCCGACAGCAAGGTAGCGACCACCGCCAGTCCGGCGAGCGTAGCGAAACGCGATTTCATAGTATGTCCCCATACAAAGCTTTGTCTGACGAACAATGTGTCAGCAAAACCAGACGGTTACCCGTGAATAATCGGTTAGATTTGGGCGCGCGCTGACTAGGGCTGACCCGCTACTATGGTGTCCGAGCGCAGCGGGTTATTCACCATCAGCAGGGTACCGGACGGCAGGCCCAGTTCCTCGAACGTCCATTGCAGCTCCAGCCCTTCACGCTCGGGTGCGGAGCAGGTGTCCATCTGGGTCCGGCGAACGGTCAGGACAGCTTGACCGACGCCCCGGCTCAGGTGCGGGATTAGATCCGACTTGCTGGTACAGCCGTTGGAGCCCACGCGGATCACAGCCACATTCCCTGCCACAGCAGCAGCATAGATTGGCTCGACCCGCCCCGGCTCGTTCAGAGCCACTGCAGAGGTCACGACAGGGGCGCAGGCAGCCGACAGCACAGCCAGAGAGACTGCTGTCAGACCAGAGCGGATAAGTGACCGGATCATTTCCCCTCCCGACACCCCATCGAATCTTCGGCCTTATTGCTCCAATTTGGCCCAAAAGTGAACGCCGTTCTCCATTAAACCTTCGCAATAAAAAAAGGCCCCGCCAAAGCGAGGCCTTTTCCTGTACCGATCTTTGCCCGCCGAGGCGGACAAGGGCCGAATATTACGAGGAGTAGTATTCGACGATCAGGTTCGGTTCCATCTTAACCGGGTACGGAACGTCAGCCAGTTCCGGGATACGCACGTAGCGTACCGAGAAACCGCGATCGCCCAGTTCCAGGTAATCCGGAATGTCGCGTTCGCCCGACTGCTGGGCTTCAAGCACCAGAGCCATGTTGCGCGACTTTTCTTTGACTTCGATGACTTGGCCCGGCTTGACGCGGTACGAACCGATGTCAACCTTCTTGCCGTCAACGGTCACGTGGCCGTGCGAGACGAACTGACGGGCAGCCCAAACGGTCGGCACGAACTTGGCGCGGTAGACGATAGCGTCCAGACGCGATTCCAGCAGGCCGATCAGGTTTTCCGAGGTGTTGCCCTTGCGACGGTCAGCTTCGGCGTAGATCGACGAGAATTGCTTCTCGGTGATGTTGCCGTAGTAGCCCTTGAGCTTTTGCTTGGCCTTCAGTTGCAGACCGAAGTCCGAAACCTTCGACTTACGACGCTGACCGTGTTGGCCCGGGCCGTACGAACGCTTGTTGACCGGCGACTTGGCGCGGCCCCACAGGTTTTCACCCATGGCGCGGTCGATTTTGTACTTGGCGCTATGACGCTTGGACATAGTCTACTCTCTTATATGACGCGGCCCGGTCCCTCCCCGATTGGAGGCACTATCTCAACGGCGGTTCACGCATCGTCCGTGTTTAAACGCACCTCGGGCGCAAACCCGTGGTGTGAAGGGCGCGCTTATGGCCTTGATGCCCGTCAGAGTCAATCTTTACGGGCGTTTGGCCTATCCGTGTACGGTCGTTACGCAACGGCCAGCGCGGCCTCTTGCGTCGCCAGCGGCAAGGCCTGACGTGTCGGACGGCCCAGCAGGAAGCCCTGAACCTCGTCGCACCCTTGCTCGCGCAGGAAGGCCAACTGGTCGAGTGTCTCGACGCCCTCTGCCAGAACGGGGATGTTCAGGCTTTCGCCAATGGTCAGAACCGCCCGGATGATGGCGCGGGACTGGGGACTGCCTTCCAGTTCGCTCATGAAGGCCCGATCCAGCTTGATCTTGTCGAACGGGAAGGCCCGCAAGGTCGACAGCGACGAATAGCCGGTGCCGAAGTCGTCCATTGCGATGCTGATCCCCAGCGCCTTGAGCTGGCGCAGAATGTGGGTAGATCGCGCCATATCCGAGATCATGGCCGTCTCGGTAATCTCGAGCTCCAGTCGCGCGGGTGGCAATCCGGTATCCAGCAGGATCTGGTGCACCAGCTTGGGCAGGTCTGTATGTCCCAGCTGTACCGGCGAGAGGTTTACCGCGAGACGATACGGCTTGTCCCATTGCATGGCTTCCTCGCACGCGCGGCGCAGCACCCACTCCCCGATCGGAAGGATCAAGCCGGTATCCTCGGCTACGGGTATGAACTCGTCCGGGGAGATGAAGCTGCCATCATCCTGCGGCCAGCGCAGGAGGGCCTCATAGCCCTTGATCTCACCGTCAATGACGCACACCTGCGGCTGGTAGAATATCTGGAAGCGATCCTGCTCCAGTGCCTTGCGCAGGCCCTCGGTAACGCGGCGACGGTGGCGCACCGCCTCATCCATCGCCTTCTCGTAGAAGCAGACCTTGTCCGACACCGAGGCCTTGGCGCGGTACATGGCCAGATCGGCATTGTTGATCAAGATCGAAGTATCGGCACCGTCTTCCGGCCACAGCGCAACGCCGATTGATGCACCGCAACCGATATTAGTGTGTTCGCCGTCCATGGGCTGGATGATCGCCTCGCGAAGGCGTGCAGCGGCCACGGCAGCTTGCTCGCGACGGCCGGCGAGCGGATTCAGCGCCACCAGTGCCACGAACTCGTCCCCGCCCAGACGCGCGATAAACTCGCCTTCGCGCCCGGCGGCTCGAAGGTTCTCGGCGATATGGACCAACAACTGGTCGCCCACGGCATGGCCGTACAGGTCGTTGATATCCTTGAAGCGGTCCAGATCGATGGCCAGCAGGGCGAAGCCACCGCCACCGCCCATCAAATGGGTCATTCGCGTCATCTTCTCGAGGAAGGAAGCGCGGTTGGGCATGCCGGTCAGGCTGTCGTTGCGAGCCAGGAAGGCGATGCGGCGTTCCTGCTCCTGACGGCGACGAAGATCGCGCACAGCAAACAGGCGGACGGCGGCACCGCTTTCACTTTGTTCGTTACGCACAGCCACCTCGACAGGGATCAGTTCCTGATCGTCCGTCAGAAGCTGGGTCTGCACCACCGTCTGGCCGGTCATCACATTGGCGTCCTCGATCCAGCGGGCAATCGGGGCTCCGGTCAGGTCGGCGCTCTCCAGCTTGCACAGGTCAAGGAAGGCCTCGTTGACCATGACGATGCGGCCAGCGATCTCGACGACCATGCCGTCAGCGGTCCCGTCGATCAGAGCCTTCAAACGACGTCGTTCGCGCCTCTGGAACTGTTCCTGAAGGGCATAGGTCGCCAGTGCCGATCCCAGCAGCAGCAAGCCCACGCCAGCGACGCCAAAGGCAAGCAGATTGCTGTTCACGCCATGGGACTGGCCAAAACCGTCCATAGGCAGGACTGTAATGGCCGCCATGCCCGTGAAGTGCAGGGACACGATCGCCAGCACCAGTGCGGCACTGGACGTCACCTTATGCGCAGGCAATTGGCCTGCCGCCGCCAGCCAAAAGGCCAGAACGCCGAAGCCTACCGCCAGCACGACCGAGGCAACGACATCGACGGGATCGAACAGGACAAACGCCTTGTTCTCCAATCCCGCCATGCCGAGATAGTGCATACCGGTGACGGTCAGTCCGAACAGGGCACCGCCTATGAGCTTGGCCGCCAGTCCGCGGCTGGATCCGACGCCCAGCGCAAGCGCACAGCCCGCCAGGGCCACGACCAGCGAGCCAGCCGTCATAAACGGCTCGTAGGACGTAGCCATCGAAGGGGTCCACGCCAGCATGGCAATGAAGTGGGTGCACCAGATGGTTGCGCCGCCCGCGCCTGCGCCCGTCACCAGCCAGGTGGCACGCATCAGGCCGCGGCAGCCCCGCATCTTGCGATACAGCTGCATGGTAATGCCCGAGCCGGTCACACAGACCAAAGCCGCCAAGGCCACCAGCAACAGGTTGTGGTCGTCGACCACGCAATTCAGTACGCGCATACTACGCCCCAACGTTGAGGGTTCGTTCTGCCCCTCGAGACGTAACTACCCTGCGAACGCTTAAGGATAACAGACCCTTAAACGTAAAACAGGGAGCCGGAATGACCGGCTCCCTGCTTCTATCCACCGAAAAATCGGGTGGCGGTACGAACTTAGGCCGTAGCGGCGGCGTACAGCTCGTTGACCTTGTTCCAGTTTACGACCGTCCAGAACGACTTCAGATAGTCGGCGCGGCGGTTCTGGTACTTGAGGTAATAGGCGTGCTCCCAAACGTCGGCACCGAGAACGACTGCGCCCTTCTCGTCCGCGACGTCCATCAGCGGGTTGTCCTGGTTCGGGGTCGAGGTGACCTTCAGCTTGCCGTCCTGAACGATCAGCCAAGCCCAGCCAGAACCGAACTGGCCAGCGCCGGCAGCATTAAAGGCTTCCTTGAAGGCGTCCATACCGCCGAGGTCGGCATCGATAGCCGCAGCCAGTTCAGCCGACGGTTGGCCAGCCTTATCGGCCGGAGCCAGCAGTTCCCAGAACAGGGCGTGGTTCCAGTGGCCGCCGCCGTTGTTGCGCACGGCCTTCGGCAGCGACGACATCTTGGCGAACATGTCTTCCAGCGGCAGGCCCTGCAGCGAAGCGTCGGCATCAACAGCCTTGTTCAGGTTGTCGACGTAGGTTTGGTGGTGCTTGTCGTGGTGGAAGGTCATCGTCTCCTTGTCGATGGCCGGTTCCAGCGCGTCGTAGGCGTACGGGAGAGGCGGGAGAGTGAAGGCCATGAGGAGACTCCTTATCAAAAGTCGATGGTTTGATTCCTAGGCTACTATCTAAGCTGCCGTGCCACGAACCCAACCCCCGAGGTGCGTTTTACGTGATTTTTCTTCGCGAGGACCGAAGGCGGGGAACGCAAACGGGAACCCTACGTTGAATTTCAAACACGGCCTTCTCCCCGGGTACCTTTATGCACGAATACGACCCCTCCTCTCGGGTGACCGAAGAACAGCTGGCTCTTATGAAAGAGCAGCTTGCACCCGTCATGAGCCGCATGACGCGGCTGCAAATCTTCGAGATGGCCGACTTCTTTTACGCACAGGCCCGCGAGCGCCGCTCCGAGAGCAGTGTCGAGGACTGGCGTTTCGAAATCAGCGCCTGAGACGCGATCAGGCTTCCGCGTGGAGTTCCTGTTTCACGCGCTCTGCGAGAGACTTGATATCGAGCGGCTTGGGCAGGAAGCTTACGCCCACCTCGTCCTGTAGCAGGTCCGAGAAATCGCTTTCGGCATAGCCCGAGATAAACAGGACCGGCACGTCGCCAATATATTTGCGCGCTTTGCGCAGCAGCGACGGACCATCCAGCCCCGGCATGATGACATCCGAGATCAGCATATCGATCTGACCTGACCATTCCTCGGCCAGCTCAAGCGCCTCTTCACCGTCGGCGGCCTCGATCACCTCATAGCCGCGCTGGCGCAGCAGGCGTGCCGCAATACCGCGCACCGCCGCCTCGTCCTCGACGAACAGGATGCGGCCTGCGCCGGACAAGTCGCGAGGGGCCTTTGCCACCTTCTCGACCACCGGCACCTCGACCAGTTCCTCTGCCGAAGCGGCAGGCAGGAAGATGCGGAACGCGGCCCCCGCGCCCTCGATATTGGTCACAGAGATATGGCCACCGGCCTGCTGGACGATGCCGTAAACAGTTGCCAGACCCATGCCCGTGCCTTCGTTCACGGCCTTGGTGGTGAAGAACGGTTCGAAAATCTTGTCCAAAAGCTCGGGCGGAACGCCCGGACCGGTGTCGGACACCTCGATCAAAGCCACCTCTTCGGTCGCATCCCGCCAGCCCAGATCACGCGCATGGCTCTGTGTCAGGCGTCGCGTACGGATCGTCACCACACCGGCCCCCGGCTCGACCACACCGCGCATCGCATCGCGAGCGTTAACGGCAAGGTTCATGACCGCCGTCTCCAGCTGGCTCTTGTCGGCCAGCACCAGCGGTAGGTCGCGACCGTGGTCTGTCTCCAGACGCACATCCTCACGCAGCAGACGGCGCAGCAGGACAGCGAATTCACCAACCAACTCGCCCAGATCCAGACGTTCGCGGCGCACAGTCGATTTGCGCGAGAAGGCCAATAGCTTGCGCACCAGATCGGCAGCGCGAATGGCGGTCTGACGGATTTCGTTGAGGCCCTCATAGGAGGGATCACCCACTGGATGGCGCTCCAGCAGGCCCGACAACTGAAGCTGGATCGCTGTCAGAAGGTTGTTGAAGTCGTGAGCCACGCCACCGGCCAACTGGCCGACGGCCTGCATCTTCTGGGCTTGCGAGAGCTGTAGCTCCATCGACTTCTGGCCGGTAACGTCGAACAGCCAAATACGGCGGCCATCGCCCTCGGGCGCGACATACAGGTGCAGGCTGCGATCCGGATGGGCGCGGGCGATAAGCTCGATGGGACCGGACGATCCGGCTTCCAGCTTGGCCCGTGCTTCTGCGAGCCCTGCGGCGTCAAACAGGTGTCCGAAGGCGGCATCCCCCGACGCTGCCGGCCCGGTCAGGACAGAAAGCGCGGCGTTGGCGTCGTGCACGCGACCCGCGAACAGGTCATCGCCACGGATCACACCCGAGCCAAAGGGAGCCCCCGCTGCCATAGCGCGAAGTTCGCCCACCGCGCTGGCGACAGGCGCATTCTGCGGGGCAAGAGAGACTGGCAACACCGCCTCGGGCGCGGCCCGCACCAGATAACGTCCCTGTCCGGCAAGGCCGATCAGCACCTCGATTTCGCGGCTACCGATCTGGACGATGGCGCGGCCCTGCTCGCCTTCGCGCGCCTGCGCAAACGCCATGTAGAGAGCGCGCCCCGACTTTCCGCGCGGCAGGTGGATGAGGTCGCCGTTCTCGTCAGCCCAGGCAGCGTTGTAGGCCAGAACCTGACCGGATTCCCAAACAAGAGCCGCCGGTTCGGACAGTGCATCCAGCATATCCACGGCGGTATCGCCCAGAGGACGGCTGGCTTCACCGCGACCAAACACCAAAAGACCGATGGTGGCGATGGCACCGGCGGTCATCACCAGAATGAGACTGGGCGCACTCAGGGCACTGACGCGAAATGCCGGATAGGCAATCGCCGCGACGGTCAGCGCAAAGCCGACGGCCATCAGCAGCAGCAAAGGATCAAGCCGCATCGAACGCCCGCTGGGAACCTTTAGCCGATGTTGCGGAGTGGAAACCGTCATCACGTCTCGCCCTTAGCGAATCATTTCGCACCGAGTTTATGCAACGAAGCTTAACCCGATCCTGTGCCTATGCGGGACAATCCCGCCTTAGACCACCATGGAGGTCAGTGCGCTTTGCGCTTTTGCATCACGAAGCCGATGACCTTGGCCGCAGCCTCGAAATGCTCGCGCGGGATAATGTCGTCGACATCCACCGTTGCATAAAGCGCCCGCGCCAGAGGCACGTTCTCGATGATCGGCACGTCGTGTTCCTTAGCGACCTCGCGGATGCGCAGTGCCATAGCATCCACACCCTTGGCCACGCACACGGGTGCCGGATCGCCGTCGTCAGGATTATAGCGAAGCGCGACCGAATAGTGGGTCGGGTTGGTAATGATGACGGTCGCGGTCGGCACAGCCTGCATCATCCGCTGGCGGCTTCGCTGCATACGCAACTGACGCAAGCGGCCTTTGACGTGGGGGTCACCTTCGGACTGTTTGTAGTCGTCCTTGGTTTCCTGCTTGGTCATCCGCATACGTTTGGCAAAGCGGATGCGCTGCCACAGATAGTCTGCTCCCGCCGTCGCGCCCAGAAACACCAGCGCCGCCAGAAACAGTTTGAACGCCATGTCCTTGGCATAGGGCAGGATGGCCAGCGGGCTCATCGCTGCCATGTTCTCGACCTCGCGCACGTGGGGCTTCAGCACCCACCAGCACACGCCCCCGATCGCCACCAGCTTGAGGAAGGTCTTGAGGAACTGGACCAGACCGTCCGGCCCGAAAATGCGTTTGAAGCCCGACAGAGGGCTTAGCGCCGACAGCTTGGGCTTGATCTTCTCGGCAGTGAAGATGAAGCCCTGCGACTGGGCCACATTTCCCACCACACTGCCCACGATTACCGCCAGCATAAGGACCATCAGGAATGGTGCCGCAGCCAGTACGGCTGTCATGCCCAGTTCCATACCCGCGCCGGCTTCCAGTCCGCCCAACATGGTGTGCGGACGCTCGATGAAGGGCAGCAGTTGTGCGGCGATCTGCTGGCTGAAACCGGCACCGCCAAACAGCAGCACAGCCGCCGCGCCTCCGAGGGCCATGGTTGTGGCTACATCCGGAGAACGCGCAAAGTCACCTTTCTTGCGCGCCTCCTCGAGTTTTCGCGGGGTGGCCTCTTCTGTTTTTGAGTCCTGGTCGGCGTCTTCAGCCAAGCGCGCCTCCCGTGAACTGGCTCAGCACCGCCTGGTAACGGCTGATGAAAACCGTCCCCACCACGCCCAGGCTGAGCGCAAAGATCGAGAGCCCCAGCAGCACGCTGAGAGGTGCTGCGGCAAAGTAAACCTGAAACGCGGGCATCACCCGCGCCACCAGACCGGAAGCCAGATTGAACACCAGCGCGAACACCAGAACAGGCGCTGCCAGTTGTACCCCCAACAGGAAACTCTGGCTCATGGTCCTGACGGCCATGGCGGTGAAGTCCGAAGCGATGAAGGGCTTGGTCGGCCCGATAAGTTCGTAGGAGCCCACAATCGCCCCCACAAACATGTGGTGCGTATTGGTGGCGAACACGAGCGTAACGCCCAGCAGCGCCAGAAATGCCGACAGGGTCGAACCCGGTGAGGCCTGCATCGGGTTGGCGGTCTGGGCAAAGCTCAGCGTCGTCTGCAGCGATACGATCTCGCCTGCAGTCGTCAGAGCCTGCATGAAGATGCGCAGGATCGCGCCTATCGCCAGCCCGACAATCAACTCGCGCAGGATTAGTCCCACCGTGCCGCCCAGCGTGGGCGGCAGAGCCGGTAGCGTGTGACCAACAATCGGATACATCGCCATGGCCAGAAGCAGCGCCAGCGACAGGCGGACCCGCGCCGGAACATAGGCTTCGCCAATACCCGGTATCAGCATGACAATCGCGCCCAGCCGGGCGAACAAAAGTCCGCCCGCCCAAACCTGTGCGACTGTGGCGTAGGGCTCCATCCGCCCCCTAGATTCCGGCGATTTTGGCGGCGATGTCGCGCATAAACGCACCCATCAGCGCCCCCATCAGCGGCAGAGCCAGCAACAGGGTGACGAAGATGGCGATGATCTTAGGCGCATAGACCAGCGTCTGTTCCTGAATTTGGGTCAAAGCCTGGAACAGACCGATGGCCACACCGACCACCAGCGCCACGACCAGAGCCGGCAGGCACAGCTGGATCGTCAGCCACAGGGCATCACGCCCCACATCCAGTACTTCCGCGCCACTCATGACCCGCTCCGACAACCTAGGCAATAAATGCCGACACTATGGTTAACGAGTTGATAACCACACAGCGAAGGTGATCCGGTTGATAAGTAAAACCGTACCCAAGCACCCTCCCCAAACGTCGCGGTCTGTCCTAAAGAGCATTCATGACTGATCACCAGCACCCTGCCGACGTCTCTCGCGAAGAGGCCGAAGCCGCCGTTCGTACCCTCATCCGCTGGGCCGGGGACAATCCCGACCGCGAGGGCCTGTTGGACACGCCCAAGCGCGTGGCCAAGTCGTATCGCGAGCTGTTCCAAGGTTATGACGTCGACCCGAAGGAATATCTGCTGCGGACCTTCCAGGAAGTTGGCGGATATGACGAGCTGGTCGTCCTGAAGGACATCCGCTTCGTCTCGCACTGCGAACACCACATGCTGCCGGTGATCGGCCGCGCCCACGTTGCCTATCTTCCGACCGACCGCGTGGTTGGCATTTCCAAACTGGCCCGCGTGGTTCAGGGTTTTGCCCGCCGCCTCCAGATTCAAGAGAAGATGACTTCGGAAATCGCCAACGCCATCATGGAAGTGCTCAAACCGCACGGCGTGGGCGTGGTGATCGAAGCCGAGCACTCCTGCATGACCATGCGAGGTGTAAATCTTCCTCACTCCAGCTTGACGACCTCGTGCTTGCTGGGGACGGTGAGAGAAGACGCCCGCACCCGCGAAGAATTCCTTCGTCTGGTTCGGAGCTAAGCTCGAAATACAGTCAGGAGTAACGGCATGAAGCGACCGAATATCTGGGCCATCCTCGCCGTTACTTCTCTCCTGTCCGCCTGCGCTTCCGCAGAATGGAGCATTGAACCGACACCAGCCCGTTACGGCATGACGAAGTCACAGGTTCGCGAGGCCATGGGCAGTCCGTACCGGATGGAAACCGATGCCCGAGGCAACGAGGTTTGGTACTTCGAGCGTGGCATTTCGACCGATGACGACGGAACGGAGCGCACCAAAGAACTCTCGGTGACCTTCATGTTCGGCAGGGTCAGCGGGTTTGGCGATACCGTGACCACAACACGAACCACGACAACCACTTCGCCAAATTAGCTTCCGGCTAATCCGGCAAACAAAAAGGGCGGCCCCAATGATGGAGCCGCCCTTTTTCGTTAGGCCCATGCGCGCCGATCAGATCGGCATGGCCATGATTTCTTTATAGGCCGAAATCACCTGATCGCGGACGGCCAGTACCGTTTCCAACGATGCCTCTGCGGCGCTGATGGAGGTGACGACGTCGATCAGGTTGCCCTGACCGTTGACGTTCTGGGCCATCTGCACTTCGGCACCGCGAGTCTGTTCGGCGGTCTGGGCGACGACCGATTGCAGCATTTCGGCAAAGCCCGCACCCTTGGTCTGCGCAGCCATCTCGGGCTTGGCGACCGTCGGCGCAGCCGTGCCCTGAACCGTGGAATAGAGGCGTGCCGCCATCATCGGATTCATCGTCTAGCGCCCTTAGCGTTTGATGATGTCGAGAGTGCGCGATTCCATCACGCGGGCCGTCTCGATCACATTGAGGTTGGCTTCATAGGCACGCTGGGCTTCGCGCATGTCCATGGCTTCGACCAGAGTGTCGACGTTGGGACGGCGTACATAGCCTTCGGCGTTGGCCGCTGGGTGCGACGGGTCGTATTCCAACTTGAAATCGCTCTGGTCAGGACGAACGTCTGCCAGCACCACGCCGGTCGAGCCGTTCAGGTCGCGGGCCTGAAACACCGGCATCTGGCGACGATACGGATCACCACCGGCCACCGGCGAAGTCGAGTTCGCATTGGCTATGTTCTCGGCGATGACACGCATTCGCGACTGCTGTGCGCGCAGGGCCGAGGCTGCCACGCCCATGGCGGGGTTGCGAGCCGTTGCGGGGCGACCGTTGATTGGATCAGCCATGGATCAGTCCCTCCAGAACTCAGCCCTGACCCGGACGGCGTGCCGCCATACGGATCATCGACATGGATTTTTGATAGAAGCCAATGGCCGCGTCATAGGCCATGCGGCTCTCGGCCATCTTCAACATCTGCTCTTCAACCACGACCGAGTTGCCATCCAGCGTCGTCTCGCTGTCAGGCGCGCGGTTGACGTCGAAACGTACCGCTTGGCCCGGAGGGACAATGTGCGCAGCGTTCGTCGCCATCAGGCGCACCCCGTTCTGCTTGTTCATCGCCGCGGCAAAGTCGGTGGGGACTTTCAGATCACGCGCCGCATAACCCGGCGTATCCGAGTTGGCGACGTTCTGTGCGATCACCCGCTGGCGATCGTCCAGCCAGCCAAGGCGACCCTTGATCTGGTTCAGCAGTGACAGGTCGGTTACGGACACGCCCCACGCCCCATAATGATTGATCGGCAGAATTTGCCGCCTACAGGGTTAATAGTCTCTATATCTTAAAGCCGTGTTAACCACGTTAGCGGAAACCTTGGCCATAGAACGGCGCATGCCGGGGGCCTCGGACAATCGATGAACTGGATAGACCTGCTGCGAGCCATCTTCGGGCTTGCCATCACACTGGGCCTGATCGGTATGGCGGCCTATGTTGTGCGCCGCTACGCCCCCGAGATGATGGCGAAGCTTCAGGGCTCCGCTCCGCGTCGTGACAAGCGCCTCAAGGTCATTGAAACCCTGATGCTGGACCCGTCGCGCCGTCTTGTACTGGTCAAGGTGGATCAGGAAGAGCGCCTGTTGCTGCTGGGCGAAGGTCGCGAACTGATCGAGCCTCGTGGTATTGTCGAAGTCCCACAGGCACATGTCCCCGCGCCCGAACCTGTCCGCCCCTCCACGGGTGGCTTCAGAGATGCGCTGTCAGGAATGAAGCCGCCGCACACGCGTGCCCGCTCGTTGGGGGATCAGCTATGAAGCGCGTCCAACCGCTGTCGCTGTTCGTAAAGCCGACGCGCGCCGAGTTGAAACGCGCCGCGACCTTGTCGGCACTTGTGACCCTGCTTTGCATGGCATGGCCGGTCGCATCGTTCGCGCAATCGGCCATCAATGTCGATCTGGGCACGGGCGCAGGCCTGTCCGAACGGGTGGTCCAGCTTGTCGCCCTGATGACGGTGCTGTCGCTGGCACCGTCCATCGTCATCATGACCACTAGCTTCGTGCGGATCGTCGTGGTGCTGTCTCTGCTGCGCACGGCGCTGGGTCTTCAGCAGTCGCCGCCCAATGCTGTGCTGGTGTCTCTGGCCCTGTTCCTCTCGGCCATTGTGATGACGCCGACGTGGCAGGCTGCATATGATTCGGGCATCCGTCCCCTGATGGATCAGCAGATGGAACTGCCCCAAGCCTTCGATGCAGCGTCAGAACCTGTAAAAACCTTTATGCTGGCTCAGGTCGACCGTGGTGACCTTGGCCTGTTCACCCGACTGGCCAAAATCGAGCCCCCGACAGACCTTCAGGAACTGCCCCTTCAGGTGGTCACTCCGGCCTTCATGATCAGCGAATTGAAGAAGGCCTTCGAGATCGGATTTCTTCTTTTTGTTCCGTTTCTTGTGATCGATTTGGTGGTCGCCAGCGTGCTGATGTCCATGGGTATGATGATGTTGCCGCCGGCCGTGGTTTCCCTGCCGTTCAAATTGATCTTCTTCGTGCTCGTTGATGGCTGGCGTTTGGTGGCCGGAAGCCTCGTCGAAAGCTTCCAAAGAGCGGCTGGCGGGGGATAAATCCCCACCACATGGGCTTTTGCGCGGTTTGGGGGCTTGCCAAATCGCCCGAAACCGTCGTTGATCCCTCATCTTCGCCCGACGTTCGCGGGCGACCACTTTGGGAAACGACCCTCATGACCACTCAAGCCGAACTGATCGCTGCCGTCGCCAAGGACGCAGGTGTTTCGCAGGCAGACGCCGGCAAGGTTCTGACCGCCATCGTCGAGAACATCCACAAGTCGCTCAAGTCGGGCGGCGACGTGCGCATCTCGAACCTCGGCGTGTTCGACACCGCTGAGCGTGCAGAACGCGAAGGCCGCAACCCGGCTACCGGCGCGACCATCAAGATCCCGGCCTCGAAGGCCGTGCGCTTCCGCGTGTCGAAGCCGCTCAAGGACGCTGTTAACAGCTAATCCTTTCGGACAACGGCGGCACCTACGGGTGTCGCCGTTTCCACTTCTTTCCGCATCTCTCCACGCGGCCCTTGGCGAGAGATAGCGATGACAGCGTTCCTGACCGGATGCCGCCCGCCGCAATCTTCGAAATCGTTAGTGTTTAGGCTGCAGGTGCTGCGGCTGGGCGCGCTGCCGGAGCGGTCGCAGGCTTGCTTTGGGTACGCTCGCGGAAGTCGGCCTTGGTTTCGGCAATCCAGCCGGCATAGGCGTCGGCCTGTGCGCTCAGATTGCTGAAGTCTGCAGGACCGCCTGCGCCCTGGCCTTCCAGCCCTGCCAGAGCAATCCGCATTGCACCGGGTGAACGCGACCCTGCTGCAAACGGGCTATAGCGCTGCGA